>CAZLDA010000661.1:0-2552 GCA_964557875.1 uncultured Pseudomonadales bacterium
CCATCGGTCTGCTGTTAGGCGATAGCCGCCGAAAAATCGAAGTTACCGGCGCTGATTCTCGACGAGGCCGACGTGGGCATCGGTGGTACAACCGCCGATGTAGTCGGCCGCTTACTGCGCCGGCTCGCTGCGCGCACGCAGGTGCTTTGCGTCACGCACGCACCGCAAGTGGCCGCGCGCGGCGAGCACCATCTGTTGATCAGCAAGTCGAGCGAATACGACACCGTCGTCGAAACGTTGGACAGCAGCGGACGCATAGCAGAACTCGCACGCATGTTGGGCGGACAAGACATCACGAAGAAGACCATCGAGTACGCCGAAGAGTTGATCAGTGCCGGTGCGTTGTAGCGGTTGGCAGGGGTCGCTAATATCTGCGGCCCAACGATTCCCGGAGCGCGCGTGCGTCCGTTTGCGACAACAGTTTTCCTGCTGACATCCGCAGCGTTCTGCGCAGGCTGCCACTTCAGCTGGCCGAGAGTGGCGAACGTGCCGATTCAGCAGGGCAACGTCATCACTCAAGAGATGGTCGACAAGCTGAAGCCAGGGATGACGCGTCGCCAGATCGCATTCGTCATGGGTGAACCGGTGCTGCGCAATCCGTTCAATCCCGACCGGTGGGACTATGTCTACTCGGTGCAGGTCGGCAGTGTGGTGTACCAGCAGTTGCGCATGTCGCTGTTCTTCGAGAATGACATGCTCGCGAAATTCACCGGCGACATGGCGCCTACGACCGCGGCGCAGAACAAAGAAGCCGATACAGTGGCGGACCCGCTGCTGGAAGGCCCGCGCGAAGACCAGATCACTCCGCCCGCCGGTTAGCCCTCAAGCGTCGTGCCGTCATCGGATCGACCGTGAGCGGCCTGTAGATTTCCACCCGATCCCCTTCGCTCAGTCGTTGGCTTCGATCGGCCATGACCACGCCGAATATTCCGATCGAGGCGTTGTCGATGTCTACGCCTCTAAACGCCGGCAGATTGCGCACACGATCGAGCGCATCGGCAATCGTCGCATCTACGGGAAGAGACAGTTCGACGGTGTGCTGCACGTCGGCAAGCGCGTAAACCACCTCTACCCGCAGACGCGTCACGCCGCCCCAGTGCCGTATACGGTGCGTGCCCGATTGCAGAACGCATCGACCATCGTGCCGGCCGCGTGCGCGAAGATGATGCCGATCGTCCGCTGAATGAGCGACCCCGCCATTTCGAAATCGAGCTCGAGCTCCACTTTGCTGCCCAGCGCGGCAAGCGTAGTGAAACGCCACATACCGGCGAGCCGTTTGAACGGCCCTTGTACCAGGTGCAATTCGATCGAATCGGGGTACGTCATCACGTTGCGTGTGGTGAATCGCTCGCTGACGCGCCCTTTCATGATCGTCAGTTCGGCAACCACTTCGCCGGCGCTGCTGCTGACCACTTGTGCGTCGCTGCACCACGGCAGGAAATCGGGGTAACGCTCGATGTCGCCGACGAGGTCGAATACTTGAGCCGCCGAATACGGCAACAGCGCCGAGCGCCGCACCTGGGGCATACCAACAACCTTTTCGAGCAAACGGTGAGTGCGAGGGACGCGGCATTGTCGACAAATCGGGTAACCCCCTCAAGCACCCCCTATAATCGCGCGCATGGCCAAGAAAAAACCCACATCGCCCGGCTCGATTGCACAGAATCGCCGCGCACGGTTCGACTACGAGCTGTCTGAACGTTTCGAAGCCGGCATTGCGCTACTCGGTTGGGAACTCAAGAGCATTCGGGCAGGTAAGGCGCAGCTCGTCGACAGCTTCGTAATGGTTCGCGAGGGCGAGGCGTTCCTGCACGGCGCCACCATAACCCCGTTGGTGAGCGCATCGACTCACGTTGTCGCCGATCCGAAACGGATCCGCAAACTGCTGCTCCACAAGAAGGAGATCGCGCGTCTCTTTGCCGATACGAGCCAGCAGGGCTACACGTGCGTGGCGACCTCGCTGTACTGGAAAGGCAACAAGGTGAAGTGCGAAGTAGCGCTCGCGAAAGGCAAGAAACAACACGACAAGCGCGAAAGTGAGCGAGACCGCGACTGGAAGCGTCAACAAGGTCGCGTCTTGAAACATTCCGCCTAAACCCCACTCTAAGGTTTGGTACACTCCTCAACCGATTTCACGAACTGTTTTTTACGAATTGGGGGCGACTTGGCTTCGACGGCGGTAACAACGCCAAAGGTGCATGCCGAGAGGGTAGTAACTCTCGTAAATCAATTACTGCAGCTATTTATAGTTGCCAACGACGAAAACTACGCACTAGCCGCTTAAGCCGGCTAACGCTGACGATTGTTGCCTGTGACATGAAATCAGCGGCACGTTTCACAGGATCGCGCACAACGCCTCGCCCGGGGCCGCGTCGTTAAAACCAATCGGGATCGCTTGGGACACCCTGCTCGCCGGGTCGGCCTGAAGCTAAATCAATAGACGAAACTAAGCATGTAGATCCGATGGTCGCGTGCCGACGGACGCGGGTTCAACTCCCGCCGCCTCCACCAAATCATCACTCGGATGGCTACCAGACGTTCTGTCACAGGTG
>CAZLDA010000662.1:0-2546 GCA_964557875.1 uncultured Pseudomonadales bacterium
GCGCGGGTCGGCCGCGCGTTGCACGGTCTGCCATTGGCCGAGTTCGGAGTTGTGTTCGGTGGATTCCATTGAACGCATCGTAGTCGCGCACGATTACGCGTGTCACTGTGACGTGGCGCAGGCGTTCCCCTCAATGATATCGTCGGTATGCCCGGGATCGTCGTCGCGCGTTCCCTGCGCGCGTTCGTGAAAGAGCCGCGATGGCAGAACACGGCGCCACTGCCGGGCATTTCGGTCCGTCACGAAGCAGCCGAGCTTTGGGGAACGATCAAGACGTTGATGGGGCGTTGTGATCGCGGCGCCCATCTACATGCTCGCCTACACGCAGAACGACTGGCACCGCGCCGTAGCGCTGCTCGTCTTGCCGGCGATCCTCGGCTCGCTGTATCTCGGGCCGAGTTTCGGCGTGATTCAGAACAGCGTCGGCGTGCGACAACGCGCCACCGCAACGACCGTGCTGCTCTTCGTAGTGAATCTGATCGGTCTCGGCGGGGGGCCGCCGTCGTCGGATGGATCATCGATCAGCTCGCGGGCGCGTATTTTGCGCACCCGCAAACCATCGAGCTGAGCCACGCGGTGATCGGCGCGTTCTCCGGTGCGGCGGACGGATCGTTCGTGGCGAGTTGCCCGGGCGGAGTGGTCCTGGCCGCCGTCGGTCTCGAGAAGTTGATGCGCGCCGAAGCCTGTTCATCCAGGTCGGAGTAAAGGCGCAGCACTTCGGTGTATGTTCGACGGCGTGCTCGATCTGTCATCAATGGTCAACAGCGATGCGTTTCCTTATGTCACTTCCAGGCACCTTCGTCGCGACGTTGTGGCTCGCGCTGGGTTCTACGACCGCTGCCGATCCGGCGCCGGGTCCCTCGTATAGCTGCGCGAACGTCACCAACGGCGGCATCGAACAGATGATCTGCAACGATGCGGGTCTATCCATGCTCGATCGCAAGTTGGCAGCGGTTTATGGCGAAGCGTTGAAGATCGCCGTTACACAACAGCCGCCGACGCTCAGGGCCGAGCAGCGCGGCTGGATCAAAGGTCGCGACGAATGCGCGAAGAACGATGCGCCGCGCGCGTGCGTGGAAGACGAGTATCGACGGCGTATCGCCGAGTTGCAGGCGATGTATCGCCTGCTGCCGCCCACGGGTCCGGTCACTTACGTCTGCAACGGCAATCGCGCCAACGAAGTGGTCGCCAACTATTTCGCCACGGATCCGCCGACGCTCGTCGCGGAGCACGGCGACAGCGTTTCGCTGATGTACCTGCAACCGAGCGGCAGCGGTGCGAAGTATGCGGGCCGCAACGAAACGTTGTGGGAGCATGCGGGCGAAGCAACCATTACGTGGGGCTACGGCACTGCCGCGATGAACTGCAGGGTGCGCCGCTGACAGCGCAGCGTTTTCCGCTCGTCGGTTGACTGATGTGCGGGATTCGCCGAGATTCGGCATCGAAGAGACAATCAGAGAATCCGGGGGACGAACACGATGAAGCGCAGCGGATTGCGTGTGTGGCTGACGGCGGGCGTTGCAGTAGCGGCATCCGCGCTGAGTGCCGCCGGCGGAGCGTCGACCGGACACAGCAACGCGAGCAGCGGTCATTCAGGCGGTGCATCAGGCAACTACGCCAGCCTCGTGGGCACCGACCGCGAAGATGCCCAGAAAAAGCTGGGCAAGATGGGTTTCAAAATGCAGAAACCGGCCAATGATGATCGCGGCAGCCTTTGGTGGAACGGCGCGACTAAGGAGTGCTTGGAGCTGCGGGGGAAGAAGGGCCGCGTGAAGAGTATCGAACCGACCTCCACGTCGCGGTGTCACTAGACGTCACGCCTCGGCGTTCGCGGGGACTCCGGGCGCGGGAAAAGGAGTATGGTCGACAATCGGGAGTGAGAAAGAGAGACACCTGATGGCGAACGAGAAGGCGAACGAGAATCTGCCCGATCCGGCGGCGATGTTCCGAGACTTCGTCACCAACTGGGAACGCAACATCAACAACGTCGCGAATCAGGTGATGGGCACCGAGTCCTTCAGTCGCCTGATGCAGGAAGCGCAGAAGATGCAGCTCACGTTGCAGCATGCGACTTCGGAGGCGATGGGACGCCGCCTCCTGGATACGGACGGCAACCATCCTCTCAGGTCCGGTTGCGCGCGATCACCTCGGCTGCGGTCAGCGGCTTGTAGGTCGACTCCGGTGCCGAGAACGCGTGCGTCAGCTCGGCCTTCAGCCGCTTGAAGGCTTCGGCCTCCACCCGCTCCTTGTCGCGGCGGATCAAATCGCGGATGTACTCGCTGACATTCTCGTAAGAGCCGTTCTCGCCGACATTCGCAGCGACGAACTCGGCCAAGGCGCCGCTCAGGCGGACAGTCAGGGTGGTAGTATCGGACATGGACGGCTCCATCCGTTTGTATTCAATATAATCAACATTGAATACGGCACAATGGGACAACCGCGGTCACCCAAGTCACTGCGTGCGGCGATCGGCAGGTCCCCCCTGGTAGAGCCGCGCGGAACCTTCGTGACCGCTCTGAGCCAAAATTAGGTTATTGCGTTGTGCT
>CAZLDA010000663.1:0-2542 GCA_964557875.1 uncultured Pseudomonadales bacterium
GAACTCGGCGCGCTCACCGATGAAGAGGCGCTCGAGCTCCATCACCTCGCAGTTCGCGCCGTCGACGTGCTCGCCGCGGTGTACGGACCTGGTGGATTCAACCTCGGCTGGAATCTCGGCCACGTCGCGGGCGCAGGCATGATGCCCATGTACGGTTGATAGAGCCCCATTCCCATCGGATTCGGATCGGGGCCGTTGTGAAAGATGTCATCGGTCACGAACACGATGATCCTCCGCGAACCGGGCCGCCAGCATCCACCCGCAACGCGGCCCGGAGAGCAGACCATCGGCGACGAAGTCGGATGAACCGGCAGCCCCACGAGTGGTGCAAGTCCCTCGATCCCACCGTCGGCTGCGTCACCGCCGCCCGCGGCCATCACGTTGCTGATCGCGATGCCAAGCGCTGCCATGTCACGTGACGGCTCGAGAACACCACGAAACGGACGATCGCCCGTGCCGCCGTACGGTCCGACCGGAAACTCCGCGCTCGCAGCCACGCCAACGTGCACACCCGAGAGCGCGAGCAACGGCGCAACGAGTCGCATCGGCAACGTCATTCTCGCGTTGCCAACGCCCACGCCATTCGAACCGGTGTTGCCGATCAGAATCATCACGTCGACGCCCATCGAACACGTGCCGCCCACGCATACGTTTCCGGCGCCACACGCGCGACCGCAGCCGGAGCAGTGATTCCGATCCGTCATCGTGTTCACACAAGCGCCGGAGCACAATGTCGTGCCCGTCGCGCATACGCACGATCCCATCGTGCACACCGTTCCGCCTGCGCAGGTGTTGCCACACGCGCCGCAGTTCGCGGGATCCGAGGCCGTGTCGATGCACCGCCCGCCGCACATCATCCTCGTTCCCGTGCACGCGCACCGGCCCATCGAGCACGCGAGGCCCGGTCCGCAAATCGTTCCACAGGCACCGCAGTTCATTGCGTCGGACTGAATGTCGATGCATCGCCCACCGCAGAAAGCCTGGCCTGCGGGGCAGCCGCATGTGCCCATGTTGCAGACCGTTCCGCCCGCGCACACGTTGCCGCAGCGGCCGCAGTTCGCAGCGTCTGTCGCTGTGTTCACACACGTCGCCGGCATTCCGCACATCATCGAGGGTGCATTGCAGCCGCACATTCCGCCGGCGCAGGTCTGACCGCCCGAGCAAGCGTTTCCGCACGCGCCGCAATTCGACGAATCGCTCGACGTATCGACGCACATGGCCGGCATTCCGCACATCATTCTCGGCGCCGTGCACTCCGTCATGCACATACCACCGTTGCACACCTGGCCCGCCGCGCATGACACGCCGCATCCGCCGCAGTGGCTCAGGTCAGTCTGCAGGTTTACGCAACGGCCCGCGCAAAGCGCCTGCCCCATCGGGCAACCAACGTCGGGCGCTACGTCAGGGGGCGGCGCGTCGGGATCCACGACGTCGGAGCCGTCGAGTTGCACAGCGTCGGGAGTATCCCCACCTCCGTCCATTCGAACCGGACCGCTACACGCGGCCACGAACACGCCCGTGCAGAACCATGCGAAAAGCAACTTGTCGCTTCGAAGTCTCATCGCTACCTCCGAATCATCGCGCAATGAAAACGATGCTGACCATGATAGCCGAGATCTTCACTGCGCGCGAAAGCAGAACCAATGGGCCCAGCCCTGCCGGGTATCCAGGATTCTGCCAAATGCCGTATGTCACGCGGCCCGCGCTCGCGCACGCTCCACCATCGGCGGAACCGTCAAGAACACGATCGCCAGCACGATCATCGAGGCACCGATGAACTCGGTCGCGCGAGGCATCCGTTGGCCCAGAAACCAGGCGAGAACGAGCGTTGCCAGCACGCCCGCCAACACGCTCGAGCAGCGATTGACCGGAACGCAGAACGTGTTCTCGCGCTTGTCGAGTAGAATCAGTCCGCCAAAAATTCCCGTGCCCTGCGAGAGCAGGCCCACCAAGATCGCGTGCGCAACGACCGATTCTGACCAGAACGTAGTGAATCCCGCACGCACCGTCATGCCGAGATCGCCCGCGCCGAGAATCGCCGTCACCCCGAGAACGAGCAGCGCGAACGGCGTCGCCACCATTTGTTCTTCGACGAAGTAGCGGGTGTTGGCGTTGGCGTCGTCGCTCTTTGCCTGCCCCGACATGAACCTCAATCGCACGAAGTAGCTAGCAAGGTAGAAGACAACGTCGACGATCGCGACCGTGGTCAGCGCGAAACCCGAACGGCCAGCGATCGAGACGAACAGTGAACCGAAACTCAAAGTCCACGCGATCCAGGAGAACCACCTCGTTCTGCGACCACTGAGCAGATCGACGATCGGCGCGAGGATCAACACGCCTCCGCGCATCAGCAACATCATGAACACGATGCTCACGCCATGAATCGTGTACGCAAGCGTGGTTGTCAGAACGATGACCGAAGTGCAGACGCCGGAGAGAAATGTCCAGCGGCTCGGCAACGGAAGATTCAGACCAAAGATGCGCCTGTGGCCGGCGTACTTCCACCAACCCATTGCCGTGAGAAACACCATCATGCCAACGA
>CAZLDA010000664.1:0-2537 GCA_964557875.1 uncultured Pseudomonadales bacterium
GACGACGTTGCCACGCACGCGTGCCGAAAGGTCGCGATAGAACACGAACAGGATCAATGCAGTGACGCCGCCCAGCACCGCGGCGATCCAGTATTGCGATCGCCAGCCCGGCCAGATCGGCAGCGTGTGAGCGGCCACGGTCGTCGACATCAACGCACCGATCGTGAATGCGAGCGATACCCACGAGTACACCATTGCGCGCCCCATCCGAGGCGTTAGATCGCGCGACGCCGCGTGCACCGCGGGATTCATTCCCGCAACTACAAAGCTGCCGGCCATCGCAAGACATGCGAGCGTGAAGAAGTTTGGGGCCACTGCACCGGCCACCGAAATCGCCGCGTAAACGAACACGGGATATACGAGCAGCGGTCGCCTGCCGAAGCGATCGGCCGCGCGCGAGAGCAACACCGCGCCGCCGCTGTAGACGAAGCCCGCGAGCGCGGCGACGTAACCCCATTCGGTGAGCGTCTTGTCGAAGTCCTTCAGAATGTAGACGAGTACGGGGCCCGTCTTGAGTCCTTCGTATTGTTCCACGGCCCAACCGAGCACGATCAAACCGAGCAGCCACCAGCGCAGCGCACCCGAAGGACGGAAGTCGATTTCTTTGGCGTGCAGATACGACCAGAACCGAGCTCCGTTGTCCGTTGGGGGGACGCGTTCCGGTGCGTGAGCCGACATGCGGTCTCCCGTAAGTGCAGTGGAGGGACGGCGTAGGATAAGCTTGCGATTGCCTTTAATGTCGAGTTTGGGGGAGCGCTATGAAATTCATCTGGTTCCACATGCAGGGCTATCGAGATCTGCCGAAGGATTTCGAAGATCGTTACGAGAGCGTTTGGGTGACACCGCCGACCGACGAGTTGTGCGACCCCAAAAAAGTGCACCAATACCTGAACTGGAACCTCGACGAACTCGACTACGCCGCGAGTCTCGGCTACGACGGCGTGGGCACCAACGAACACCATCAGAACGGTTACGGCTTTCCGGTGTCGCCGAGCCAGACGGGTTACTACCTCGCGAAGAGCACGAAGGATCAGGCGATCGTGATCCTTGGCAACACGCTGCCGTTGTACAACCCGCCGCTGCGCGTTGCGGAAGAGACCGCATTCATCGATTGCCTGTCCGGCGGTCGATTGATCGCCGGCATGCCGGTCGGCTCGCCGATGGACGTCGCGCACTGCTACGGCATCACGCCGACTCAGACGCGGCCGCGATACTACGAAGCCCACGATCTGATCAAACAGGCGTGGACACGCGAAGGGCCGTTCCACTTCAACGGCAAGTACACGAAGTTGCGTAACGTGAACCTCTGGCCGAAACCCATTCAAAAGCCGCATCCCCCGATCTGGCTCGCCGGCGGCGGATCCGTCGAAACATGGGACTTCGCGGCCGAGCAGGACTACACGTACAGCTACCTGTCGTTCGGCGGCCGCGCCGCGGCGAAACCGTTGATGGACGGTTTCTGGGAAACGATCGACAAAAACGGCAAAGACACCAATCCGTATCGCGCGGGGTTCGCGCAGATCGTGTTCGTGGGGGAGACCGACGCTGAGGCGGAGCGGTTGTATCTGCAGCACGCTCGCTACTTCTATAAGAAGTCACTGCACGTTGCGCAGCAGTTTGCGGCGGTGCCGGGTTACGTGACGCAACGGTCGTTGAAGGCCGCGGTCAAGCGTGGCGACGGCAGCAATCCGTTCGCGTCTGCGGCCGGTATCGACAATGTCAGCTGGAAGCACCTCGTCGACGAGTCGAAGAAGGTGATTGGCGGAAGCCCGGCGACCGTCGTCGATCAAATCAAGGATCTCGCGAACGATCTGCGCGTGGGCAACATCATTCTGCTGCTGCAGCTCGGCTCGATGGATCACGAGTTGACGAAATACAACACGCGGCTGTTCGCGGAGAAGGTGTTGCCGCACGTACGCGATATCTGGGATGACCAATGGCAGCATCACTGGTGGCCTACCGGTGCCAAGCGGCCGGCGTTGCCCGCATCCGCCGATCGTGTGCAGCTGAGGAAGATCGGATGAGTCACGAGACGATCGAACTGAAGCTGCGCAGCGGCTTGGGCGCCAACGTCCTGAAGAAGGGGCGCGGGGCGCCGCTGGTGTTTTTCCACAGCCATCTCGGACAGACGTGGGACGGTTTTCTGGAGGCGTTGGCAGAGCGTTTTACCGTGTACGCACCACGCCATCCCGGCGCAGAAGACGAAGCCGAACTGATGCAGCTCGATGCCATCAGCGATCTGGTGCTGTACTACGACGATCTGTTTGCGGCGCTCTCGATCGAAAACCCGGTGCTGGTGGGGCATTCGTTCGGCGGCATGGTGGCGGCCGAATACGCGGCTTACTTCTCATCGAAGGTGCGCAAGCTGGTTCTCATCGACGCGCTTGGGCTGTGGGTAGATGCAACGCCCGTGGCGGATATCAATGGCATGGCCGATCAGAAGATCCCTGCGTTGCTGTTCGCGGATGCCACAGGCTCCGCCGCGGTAGATCTGTTCGCGATGCCGAAGGACCCGGTGGCGATGGCGAAGACGATCG
>CAZLDA010000665.1:0-2537 GCA_964557875.1 uncultured Pseudomonadales bacterium
GACGCACGCCTCCTCCCAATCGACGACTCCGACGAGATCGCCGCCGTTCCACAGCAGGTTTCCCGGCCAATAGTCGCCGTGGAGTAGCCCGACCGCATGAGTGGACCGCGAGGGCCACGCGCGACGCAGCGCGTCGCGGATCTCGGCGGGCCGCAACGACGGATCGGGATAAACACTATCGCGCTGATGTACAAAGCGCGGCACGTACGCCGGCAAAGACTCAGGTTTGGCGCGCAACGACGTGCGATGGATCCGCACCAGATGTGCCGCCATTTGCTCGATCGACTCTGGAGCGATCTGCGCTGCGAGATCCGGTGCGCCGTCGATGTATTCGATCACCAGGAACGGAGCGCCGAGCAAGTCGTCCCCGTCAACCGCGAGCAACGGAGCGGGCACTGGAAGACCGGCCGCTTTCAGCCACCGCAGCAGCTTGAACTCGTTGGCGACTGCGAGAGGATTCTCGTGCAGCGCACCATCGGGCCGCCGCAGTATCACGCGTCGCTTTGCATCGCCAACCGCAAACTCGAGCACCGTCATCCGGCTCGAAATGCCTCCGCTCAACGACCACACGCGATGCAGCGAGGCGCATGGTTCGAGCATTCGAACGACGCGCTCGAAGCCCACGCGCTCACCCGCCCGCAAGCCGGCCACTCGCCACCAACAGGGTCTCCAATCGTTGATGCTCCACGCGATAGCGCTGCTTCATGGCGCGCACCTCCTCGCGCTTCACGTCTCGATCGCGCAGCGCAGCGTCCAGAACGCCCGCAATCATCACGTTGCGGTGCGTGTGCGCGTCGGAGATGAACTCGCTGATGCGGGTGCGATAACCCTGCGACTCCATCAGCAGGCCTCGCATCGCGTCGGTGAGCATCTGCGAGAAGCGGTCTTTGTACGTGTCGTGTTTGAAGAGCGCTCGTTCATCGGGCGGCGCTTTGAACTGCGGTCGCAGTTCTTTCTGACAGCACGGCACCGTCATGATGATCGACGCGCCCGCCTCGATGCCCTGAAAGATGGCGTCGTCGGTGGCGATGTCGCAGGCGTGCAAGGCAACCAGCACGTCAATGGCGCCGTGTTGCGGTTCCGCAACGTCGGCACACGCGAAACGCAGTCGTTCCATTCCCAGTTTCGCGGCGATGCCGGCGCACGTACTCATCAGTTCCGGATTTCGATCCACTCCGATCACCTCGGTGGGAACGCCTATCCGATTGTTGCAGTAGTCGTAGAGCGCGAACGTGAGGTAGCCCTTGCCGCATCCCATGTCTACCACGCGCAGGCTCGGCCGTTCGCTCAAGCGCGACTTCGTCGCAAGGTCATCGAAAATCTTCAGCAGGTTCTGCAGCTGCCTGTACTTGTCGGCCTTGTCGTTCTTGACCTTGCCCTCGGCGCTGACGATGCCAAGCTCCCGCAGGTAAGGAGCCCGCTCGGGATCGAGTATGTAGCGCTTGGGTCGGTCGTGATCCGTCGCGATCTGTTCGGAGAACGTCGGTTTGTGCGTCGCCAACCGCGCCTCGCCCTTCTTGTTGGTCAGCAGTTCGACGTCGGCGTGCGTGGTGAACAGGTGCGCGTTGCCGAAGCTCGACTCGAGCAGGCTGCGAATTGCAGCGGGTGCATCCGCCACGCGGTGGTTCTCGGTAACGTCGCTGTTCACCCGTCGAAGCGAGATGCTGATGTGCGGCTCGCCGCGAATCTGCACGAGCCGCACGAACGCCTGCCGCAAGCCGTCGCGCCGGCCCTTGCCGAGTGTCAGTTTCACGAAGGTGTTTTCGGTGAACGAATCGGCCAACTGAGAAACAAACTCGTCGAGGGGCGTCATTCGCAATCCTCGAAATCGGTCTCTCTGCACGAAACGATCAAGGCTCTCGCTTGTGCGAGTTGCGCCTGCGACATCACCGCGCCGATGGCATCGCGGCCTGCACGCGCGCGCCGTTGTGGCACGGTAGTCACCTTGCCGTCCGCGGCAAGGCTCTTCCACATGTACGCGCGCACGTAATCCTTCGTTACGCCGCGTCCGTTGTAGTACATCGCACCGAGGTTGTACTGCGCATCCGCATAGCCCTGGCGCGCTGCCTTGCGCCACCACGCCACTGCTTCCGCAAGGTCGCGCTGCACGCCCTTGCCGTTCTCGTACATCACGCCGAGATTGTATTGGGCGTTCTCGTCGCCCTGCTCCGCCGCGCGCCGATACCACTGCGCCGCTTGCACCGGGTCGGCCTTCGTACCCTCGCCTTCGAATATCAGGTACGCGAGGTTCACCTGCGCGAACGTATTACCCTGTTCCGCGAGTGGAGTAAGCAGCGTAACTGCAGCCGCATAGTCCTTACGGTCGAGCGCCGCAATCGCGTCGTCGACCGGTTCTGCATGGACGAACACCGACGCGACTACGAGTGCGATGCACAGGCTGTTGCGCGCAGACAGTGCCGCGACGGCGCGATGTCCGAACGCCGCGCTTCCTGAGATCATGGCCCGCATCCAGATCGCTTAAGACAAATGCCATGACCAAGACCGTCGAGTTCTTCTATGACTATGCGAGCCCGTTT
>CAZLDA010000666.1:0-2520 GCA_964557875.1 uncultured Pseudomonadales bacterium
TCGCGGTATTTTTTTTCCGTGCCGGCGTCGCCGTGTTCGATGGCGATGTTCAGCAGGCTGGTGAACGCCTCGACGTCCGCTTTCACGTCATGGAAATGCGCCTCTGCCTTGTCTTTCTTCGGCTTCAATACCAGCAGCGCCGCCTGCGTGAGCAGATATGCATCGAATCCCACGTCCGCGGCGCTCGGCATCGCGCCGTCGTCGCTGGCGGGAACCAGCGTGTCGAGCAGCGCGGCCAGGAGCGGCTGTTGGGAACGCGTCAACGGGTGGTCGGTAGAGATGATGTCGGGCACGGCGTGGCTCCTCAATCGAACGGCTGGCTCAATCGAACAAATTGGCGAGGTTCTTCTTCATGGTATCGGCCACGTAGAGCGCCCACGCCTGAATGGTGCTGGCCGGATTCACGCCGCCACCGGTCACGAACACACTGCCGTCGACGACGAAGAGGTTCTTCACGTCGTGGCTGCGTCCCCAATGGTTGACCACTGAACGTTGCGGATCGTTACCTGCGCGCGCGGTGCCGAGCAGATGCCAGCCGGACATCCGCATCGGCCCGGAACTCGTTACCGAGCGAGCCCCCGCCGCCAGGAGAGCTTCCGTTGCGCGCGCCTGCCCGTGTTCCATCATCCGCAGGCTGTTGTCGCTGTAGCGGTATGTGATCTTCGGTGCGGGAATGCCGTTCGAATCGACCCGTGTCGGGTCGAGCGTTACGGTGTTGCGCTCCTCCGGCAGATCCTCGCAGACGATGCCGATCGACGCGACGTGGTCGAACCGTTGGCGGAATGCGTCGTGGTGTCCTGGACCCCACGGAATGGTCCCGCTCATGAAGCCGTTCATCGCCGTGCCCAACGGACCCGCGCCGCGCGCGATCTGCATGTTGTAGCCGCGCACGAAGCCGCGCGACTGATCCGTTTCGTAGAACTGCTTGCTGAGGATGCAGCACGCTTGCGGGCCTTTGTGGCTGTCGAGCCGTTCGTCGAACAGACCCTGCACGAACGCAATCGGATGGAACATCAGGTTCCTGCCGACGAGGCCGCTGCTGTTTGCGAGCCCGTCGGGGAAGCGCGTCGATTTCGAGTTCAGCAGAATGCGCGGCGTGCCGACGCCGTTGCACGCCATCACCACCACTTCGGCGCGCTGGAAACACGCCTCACCGGCCGCGTCGTAATAGACCACCCCGTTCGCGAAGCCGTGTTCGTTCACTGTGACCTCGCGCACTCTGCAGCGCGTGCGAAGTTCCACGCCGCGGCGAATGGCCTCGGGCCAATAGGTGATGTCGGTGCTCGATTTGCCGCCTTGCGCGCAGCCGGAGAGGCACGGCCCCAGGTTCACGCACTTGTCGCGACCCTGATAAGGCTGCGAGATGATCGCGCTGTCCGACGGCCACCAATGCCAGCCGAGTTTGTTGAAGCCGCGCGCAACCGTTTCGCCGACCAGGCCCATCGGCAGCGGCGGAAGCGGAGGCTGCTTGGCGGGATACATCGGATCGCCCGCGAGTCCCGACACCCCCATCATGCGGTCGTTAGTAGCGAAATACGGCTGCAGCGTGTCGTAGTCGATCGGCCAATCGTCCGCTACACCATCCAGCGTTCGTACTCTGAAATCGGATGGATGCAACCGCGGAAAATGCGCGCCATAGAGAATGGTGCTGCCGCCTACGCCGTTGAAATTGACGACGGTAACCGCCGAGTCGTCGTTGTTGATCGGGTAATCGGTGTCGCGACCGCGCACGTTCGGGTCGATGTGATAAGGCCCGTAGGCCTGGCTCTCCCAGTTCGACGCCGTGCTGGGATACTCGGCAGGGTTAGTCCAGTCGCCTTGCTCGAAGCAGACGATGCGCATCCGCGTATCGGCCAGGCTCCATGCAACCGCGGCGCCCGAAGCGCCGGCTCCGATGATCAGAACGTCGACTACGTCTTCGGCCATGGTCCCCCCCCATCGGTGACGACGCAGTGTAACGCGACCGTTCGCTACTCGAGACTCTGTGCGATCGAATCGGCCGTGCTGCCGATCCTCTGGAGGATGCCGGACAGCACCTCGAACGACTTGGTGTAGGTGTCCAGGTACCTTTGCAGTCGCTGCATCAGTTGAGTCGTTTCGTCCATCTCATCGACCTGGTTCTCGAGTGCTGCGGTCGTCGCTTCCAGCTCTTCGATTGCTTTGGCGGAATCTACTGCCAGCGTTCGTAGTGTGGCGGCGGCGTTGGTCAGCTTCGAAATCCGCAAGGTGTCCATCTGATTCAGCAGACCGGGGATGGCCGACTGCAGGAAGGCTTCGCTTCCCCTGTATTCCAATCGGTTCGCGCCCACGACGATTTTCAGTTTCACAGTGCGTTTGTTCCGCATTGAATGACTCCTCTTCGATTCGAACCAACCTTCGATTGCGGACCCGGCCGCACATGGCCGATGCTGCGCTGACGTTGCCGGAGAGTCATTAGGAAGCGCGATGACCAAACCGAAAACCATCGACGTGCACGCGCACTTTCTGCCGAGCGTTTATCAGGACGCGTTGCGCGACGCG
>CAZLDA010000667.1:0-2514 GCA_964557875.1 uncultured Pseudomonadales bacterium
GTACTGGTCCGAAGCGACCGTGCTGGTCATCGACTCCAACCTGAACAGCGCGCGCAGCGGCGATCGCAGCGCCGGTCACATCCATGGCCGACACAACGCGGCTAAGGACTCTCATCTGGAAGCCCCGACGACTGAAAAGCGCGGCCGAAAGCGTCAGGGCAGCGCCTCCTAACGGGCGAGCGAAGTCGCATGTCGCGTCGCGTGTCCAAGGGGCGCGCTCGTAAGGGAGAACGCTTTGCACGGCTGCCGTTGCGGGTGATGGAGTCGGCCGCTGCCGCTTCACTCAGTCACGGTGAGTTTCGCGTTCTCGTTCTCTACTGCGCTGCCTACAACGGTTTCAACAACGGCAGTCTGGCGCTGACGCGCGGGCAGGCCGCAGCCTTTGGAATCCAGAAGACGTTGCTGATGGATGCGCAGCGTGTCCTCGAAGAGCGCGGCTTGCTCGTGATGACCCAACCGGGATCGAGGACGCCGCCGAGGCCGCACATGTTCGCGATCACGTGGGAGTCGATCGATGAAGGTAAGCACGATTGCGCGGTGACCAGGGTCGGAACGCACGCATATCGTAGCTGGTCGGACTCACCTACTTCCCATGTCCGCTCAGAGGACACGGCCATGTCCGCTCAGAGGACACGGGAGCCGAAAAAAACGACCAAAAAAGCGCCCGCCATGTCCGCTCAGAGGACACGGTCAGCACTTTCCCATGTCCGCGCAGAGGACACCTCTAAGAGTCTGGTCATAGGCAAGACAGGAATACGGGTCGACAACAATGAGTAAAGACCGCTCCGCCAAGTTCCTAATCAACCGAATCCGATCGCCATCGAACGTCGTTCGCTTCGATCGAATCGTGCACGTTCTTGGGTGGTTTGCCCGTGCTGATGATCCAACGAGCCTTGCGCACGTACTGATCCGCGATCGTCGGCGCGCGTTCAGATCGTTTTGTGGGCCGCGAGTCGTGCTGCTTCCCGATGGCCGCTTCAAGTTCGCTGGTGGCGGCGTCGTTATCGCACGCGACTCTGCAAGTGGGCTGATCTGTCCACGGTGCTTCGAGAATCTCGGACGACGGCGCGCTTCAAACGAGACCATCGAGCGGCATTCCCCCGCAAGAAGCGATTACCGATGACGTCTACAGCCCCGATAGCACAGCCGAGCCGCACCGCACCGCGATCGCTGCATGAAGCGTTGCACAAGGCGCCGCGCGATCCGTGTCGCGCGTGCGGTGGCTCTGGCGATTGCAAGTGGTGTGCGCCGCGATCGAGATTGCCGGTGCAGCGATGAGATCGCGCCGCACGAAGGCTCGGGTCGAGCAACTCGATTCTGCGCGACGAGATTGAATCCTACCTGCCCCCGCATGCGTTGGAAGTGGCGAAGATTGCGGAAGAAAGCGAGCGCGAAGGAATGCGAGTACTTGCTCGTCACATTCATCAAAACGGTTTATCGGGCACGGTCGATAAATTGGCGGAGATCGAGTCGTGACCCGCGACCGAAATGACCGACGTGAATAGTCATGACGACACCAGGCGAGTGGACGTTGACGTTGCGTTCCGTGCTTGGCTCCGCGAGCAGCGGCTATCGCCATTCGGCAGCGCGTCGTTGAGGCGCGCGTTCATTGCTGGATTCGATGCTCGTCGCGATGCCCGTGACGATGGTGACGTTGCGCGTGAAGCCGCTCGACTCGCTGCGTACCTCACGGCGCACGGCTTCGAGGTCATCGCCGAAACGTTCGCATGTGACGACGGCGTTGGCGAACTGAGCGGTCGATCGCTTAAGACGATTCGACGTTGGGCTAGTGCTCATGTCGGTCCGCGATTCACGACGATCGGCCGGCGCCGCGTTTACGACCTGGTTGACGTAGTTCGGTGGATGCGTTCGCGGACATTCGAGGACATCGGCGATTCAAAACGCGTGCTACGTTGAATTGAATCAACGGAGGCTCCCGATGACAGATGGCGAAAGACTGCAACTCATGGAAAGTGCACTCGGACGACGTCATCCGCACGCGGCGCGAGCTTTCGCAAACATCATGCCGACGATGCGACCCGACCACACGATGGACCTGCTCCGATACTTCGACGGCTTGGTCGCCGGTCGCGCAAGCGTCACTGATGACAGGTATGTCCCGTCGCAAGCGTTGGATCACGGTGGTCAGGACGAGTCGGCATCGAGTTTGGATGCGAGTTCGATCTTTGCGAAACGCGCCCGAGAGGCCGCGCAGTTTGGGGGCGACCGATGAGCGACCCTCGACTAATTCAAGCGCCAGGCACATCGACCCCGGCGCTGCGCATCAGCAAGCCGTCCGTCCTGAACGCGCAGCAAAAACGCAGACTTCGCGCATTGTTGGACTCCTGCGAAAGCGAGCACGCAGCGTTGCTTGCCAGGAGCGCCAGGAAGCGCGAGCAACTTCTGCGCCGACAGGAACTACAGCGCGAGATCGAGCGCATCACGAAGATGGGCGAACAGCCGACGCTCGCCGCGATTGGACCTTTGCTGAATTCGCCGACGTCGGCTAGTCGA
>CAZLDA010000668.1:0-2509 GCA_964557875.1 uncultured Pseudomonadales bacterium
TACTCGGGAGAAATCCAGTCGGCCGGATTGGGCATGGCGCTCGAGTTCTTCGACGACAACGGTTTACCGTTAGCTCACGGCAAAGGGGAACTCGTGTGCACCCGGCCGTTTCCGTCGATGCCGATTGGATTCCTCAACGATCCTGATGGCACGCGCTATCGTGCAGCTTATTTCGAGCGCTTTCCCAACGTTTGGCATCACGGTGACTACGGCGAATTCACTGAACACGACGGCGTGGTCATCCATGGCCGTTCAGACGCCGTGCTCAATCGTGGCGGCGTTCGCATCGGCACCGCCGAGATCTATCGTCAGGTTGAAACGATCGACGATGTACTCGAGTGCATCGCAATCGGCCGCGACGTCGGCGCCGACATCGAAGTGGTTCTGTTCGTGCGCTTGAAAGCCGGAGTTGTGTTCGATGCCGCGCTCGAGAAGCGCATCAAGCAGGCAATTCGCACGGGCACGAGCCCACGGCACGTGCCGGATGCGATCATCCAGGTACCCGATATCCCGCGGACGCGCAGCGGCAAGCTCGTTGAGCTGGCCGTGCGCGACGTGGTGAACGGACACGAAGTGAAAAACGTCGGCGCCCTGGCAAACCCAGAGGCGCTCGACCATTTCAGGAGGCTGAACTTTTAACGTTGCGCCTTGCCGCGCCCGTCAGCCTCTCCTCGGCCATCAGTCAATGCGCGCGGTAGCGTTGCCTTTAATGACTTCCACGCCGTTCTGATTCACGGTCGTGACCACGAGATCGACGAAGTTCTTGCCGCCTTCCTTACGAATCGCCTCGACCGTAGCCGTTGCGTCGAGCGTATCGCCCGGCCAAACCTGACTCGTGAACCGCACACCGTACTTCGTGAGGCGACCGTCGCCGACATAGTTCGTCAACATGCGTCCGGTCATACCCATGCTGAGCATTCCGTGCGCGAAGACCGAGGGGTAACCGGCTACCTTCGTCGTGAAGATCTCGTCGGTGTGCAGGGGGTTGTAGTCGCCCGATGCGCCTGCGTATTGAACGATCTGCGTACGCTTCAGATCTTCCACGAGGCGTTCGGTGTAGGTGTCGCCGACTTTGAGTTCGCTTGCTTTCAGTGCCATCGCTTCGCTCCCTATTTCTGTTCGACGGGGCGTTCGGTGCGGACACCGACACCGCGCGCTGTTACGACGAGTTCGCCCTTCTGATCACGGTATTCGGTGATCGATTCGGAGAACACCAGCTTGCCGGAGCGCTTGCCTTCCTTTTCCCAGGTTTTGCCCTGCTTCACCGTTGCCGTCAGCACATCGCCGACCTTCACGTTGCGGTGATACTCGTAGTGCTGTTCGGCATGTAGACCGCCACCACCGCCGCCACCACCACCGCCGCCTTTCGACGGCTTGATTCCGGTCGGCTCTTTGCCGGAACCGAACCATGCCTGGCCGGTCTTCGGACGCAGGAAATAGTCGGGGTCGAATTGCGCGCTTGCCTGAACGAACGTCGGCGGCGCGATGATGCCCTTCGGCTCTGTCGTCTTCGCGTAATCGGCGTCGTAGTAGATTGGATTGTCGTCACCGATCGAGCGAGCAAACATCATGATGTGGCTTGCTTCGATCGCGAAATTCTTGATCGTCATGCTTCCCCCGTTTCTTTGAAATGAACGTCTGTTTCGTCGCGAGCATCGCCCGCACTGAACGCGCGGCAACGCAAAGGACACGCAGTATCCATCAGCAAAATAGCGGGAGCAACCGGACGGCCGAGCGTCAGCGGCCGTGGAAGTCGGGCTTCCTTTTCTCGAGAAACGCAGTGATTCCCTCGACCTTGTCGTCGGTCTGCACCAACGCGCCTTGCGCGTATTTCTCGAGCATCAACGCCGCGGCGAGACTGCCTTCCATGCCGAAATGCACCATCGCTTTCATCGTGCGCGGCACGAACGGCGCAAAGCTCGCGAGGTGGCGGGCCATGCGGCGTACCTCGGGCATCAGTTCGGCGCGCTCCACAACGCGCGTCACCAAGCCGATCTGCAGCGCGCGTTGCGCATCGATGGCTTCGCCCATCAACAGCATTTCCATTCCCCAGCCACGCCCAACGATTCTGGGCAGTCGCGCGGTGGCACCACCGCCGGGAATGATGCCGAGCTTGCCTTCAGGAGTTGCAAACGTAGCGGTTGTCACCGCGACGCGCAGATCGCACCCGAGCGCAACCTCCAGGCCGCCGCCCATGCAGATGCCGTTGATCGCCGCAATCGTAGGCTTCGGTGTGCGCTCGAGTTGATCCGCAAGGCCCTGCACGATCGGCTCGAGCGCCTTTTCGAAGTCGCGGTGCAGTACTTCGGATAGATCCGAACCTGAGGCAAACGCCTTGTCACCGGCGCCCGTGATCGCAATGACGCGCACGGTTGCGTCATTGGCCGCCACTGCCACTGCACTACGCAGATCATCCAGAGTAGCGAGCGAGATGGCGTTGAGCTTGTCGGGCCGATTGATCGTGATGAGCGCGAGTGCGTCCGCGACTTCATACAGCACATTGTCAAAT
>CAZLDA010000669.1:0-2508 GCA_964557875.1 uncultured Pseudomonadales bacterium
ACCTGATCGACCGCGAAGGCGAACCGACGCGGGCGGCGGTGGACGAGATACTCGCCTTCTTCGAACTACGGTTGAAGGACGGTTGAAGAACAGCGGCTGAAAGACAGCGGCTGAACTGATTTCAGGCCAGCGAGCCGCCGTCCACCACCAGCACCGCGCCGTTGCAGTAGGTGCCCTCGACTGCCAGATAGAAAATCGCCGACGCGATTTCTTCCGGCCGTCCGGGTCGGCCCATCGGCGACACCTGATACCGCTGCGCCTCGTCTTCGAACGGGTTGAACTCGGAGTCGAGGACCGGACTCACCATCTCCGTATCGACGAAGCCCGGCGCGACGACATTGCAGCGGATGTTCTGCGGACCGTACGCGCGCGCCATCGAGCGGGTCATGTTGATGACACCCGCCTTCGCAGTGGCGTACGTGTGCGCATCGGCCATGCCGCGAATGCCGCCGCCGCTAGAGATGTTGACGATGCTGCCGCCGCCGCGCCTCTGAAATACCGGCAGCGCGCCATGACAGAGGAAGTAGACGGAGTCCAGATTGATCCGCATTACCTCCCGCCAGAGATCGGGGGGCGTGTCGCCGAGTACTGCCATCGACCCCGGATGCTCGACACCGAAACTCCAGCCGACGCCGGCGTTGTTGACGAGGATCGAAAAATCACCCAGCCGTTGCGCGTGCGCCAACACCGTTTCGGCGCCTTGCAGCGTGCCGATGTCGGCCGCCACCGGCACGAACGGTCCCGATAATGCGGCGCCTTGCGTTGCGGTTTCGTCGAGTTTGTCGATGCGACGGCCATTCGCCACCACCGTGGCGCCAGCGGCCGCAAATCGCAGCGCGGTTGCGCGCCCGATGCCGGTACCCGCACCGGTCACCACCACTACCTGTTTGTTCAGATCCATCGTCACCTCCCCCGGTTCGATCCATCTGCATGTTAACCGGCATCCCGACATCGCAACGATGTAACGCGTTCTAAATTGAAGTTCACTTTCGGACCGGAATGATGCAAACATTCACGGCTCAAGCAGATCACCGGAGGGGACCCACACCATGATGACCGCCGACCAATACCGCGCATCGTTGAACGACGGACGCGAGACCTTTTTCGGAGGCGAACAGATTTTCGATCTTCCCGGCCATCCGATACTCGGTCAGACAGTCGAGTCCGCCGCACGAGGATACGCGCGCTTCTACGATCCGAAGCCGGGGGCGGTCGGCGCCTTCATGAAGATCCCGGGCTCCGCGCAGGAGTTGCGCGAGCAGGTCGAACTGCACGAATCGGTGGACCTGCTCACGCACGTGACGTACGCATCGATCATGACTTTGCTCACCGCGGCCGATCGCATCGAAGCAACGCTGCCCGAGAACGCGGCGCGTATTCGCGCGTACGTGAAAGATGCGCAAGCGCGCGACGTGCGCATCACGCAGTGCATTACGGATGCAAAGGGCGATCGCAGCCGACGTCCGGGCCTACAGGACGACCCCGACGCATACGTGCGCGTCGTGAAACGTACACCCGACGGCATCGTCATTCGCGGCGCGAAGCTGCACATCTCGGCGGCATCGATGGGCCATGAACTGATGACCATTCCCACCAAGGCGATGAAGGCCGACGAAGCGGATTACTCGGTCGCGTGTATGGTCCCCGTGAATGCGCCGGGCGTGAAGATCGTGAACACCACGTATGCGCCGCGCCACGAAGACAAGCGCGACTTCCCGATGTCGGGCCAGCATCACACGCCGGAAGGCTTCGTCATTTTCGACGACGTATTCGTACCCAACGAGCGCGTGTTTCTGGGCGGCGATCATCCGGAACTCGCCACCGTATTCGCGCATTCGCTCGGACTGTGGGAGCGCCTCGGTGGCCTCGCGGGAATGGCGAGCCAATACGACCGGCTGGTCGGTTTCGCGCAACTCATCTCCGAGGCAAACGGCCTCGACAAGGTGGGCCACATCAAAGAGAAGATCTCCGAGATCATGATCAACGCTACGCTGATCCGCGCCAGCCTCGATGCGGCCATCAACAACTGCAGCATCACCTCCGACGGAGCAGCTTTCCCAAGCGAGCTGTATACGAACGTCGGCAAATACCACGGCGCCGCCAACTATTCTCTAATGGTGCGTCACCTGCACGACATCGCCGGCGGCAGCGTGCTCACGGCTCCGGGTATGGCGGATCTCGAGAACGAGAAGACCGGCCATCTGATCCGCAAGTACATGGGCACGATGCAGTCGGTGGACGGTGTGTACCGTTCCAAGCTGTTCCACGCGATTCGCGACTACACCGCAGACGCGTTAGGCGGCTGGTACGCGGTCACGAACATTCAGGCCGGCGGCGGGCTCTACGCACAGCGGATCGTGTCGCGCCTGCACTACGACCTCGATCGCGCGAAACACATGGCGCTCGAAGCGGCGCACATGACGGAATACGCGAACGGCAACGCTTAGTCCGACAGCGCGTCGAACGCCAGATCTACAAAGGTCTGGTGTCCGGCTCGCATGTGCGCGT
>CAZLDA010000670.1:0-2503 GCA_964557875.1 uncultured Pseudomonadales bacterium
CGCCCAGTAGTGCACGCTGCTGCCTTCGAACTCGGCGAGGTTCGCGACGTCGAGTTGGCGATACTGCGCACCGGTTGCCACCACCACCGAATATGCCCTGATCGTTTCACCGTGCTGCAAGCCGAGCACGAAGCCGGGACCGGTGGGCAGATCGGCGTCGGCAAGCGTCGCCGCCTCGTTCGGTATGGCCGTTTCCGCGCCGAACTTGTGTGCCTGGTTGTGCGCGCGCGCCATCAGCGCCATACCGCTGATGCCGGTGGGAAAGCCGAGATAGTTTTCGATTCGCGCGGACGCACCCGCCTGTCCGCCGAACGCGCGACAGTCGATCGTGATCGCCGACAATCCTTCAGAGGCGGCATACACCGCGGCTGCAAGCCCGGCGGGACCGGCACCAACGATGGCCACGTCGTAAGCGGTGGTCGAATCCAGCGCGCGATCGAGACCAATGCATCGCGCGAGCTGGCCCTCGGTTGGATTGCGCAGCAGCTGACCCTGCGCGCACAACACGATCGGCAAGTCGGCGATGGTCACCTGGAAACGTTCGATCAACGTCTTCGCACAATCGTCCGCGTCGGGATCGAGACGCTGATGCGGATGACCGTTGCGCGTGAGAAATCCTTCCAGCCGTAACACATCGCGGTGCGCCGCATAGCCGACGATGATCGGCCCGCCTACGCCGCGCTCGAGCAAACCGACGCGGCGCAGGATCAACGCACGCATGATGCGCTCGCCCAGATCGGCCTCTTCGACCATCAGATCGCGCAGCCGCGGCGACGCGATGACGATCGCTTCCACATCACCGACGGCCGTGGCATCGACCAGCGACGGTCGTCCCGACAATTGCGCGAGTTCTCCCATGAAGCCGCCGGGACCGTGCGTAACAATCGGGTCGTCGCGCATGTGTTCTTCGTGCGGCGCCACCAGCACTTCACCGCGCAGAATCACCTGCAGGCCGGGCGCCACGTCGCCCGCTTTTGCCGCGAACGTACCGGCGCGATACGTGCGCACGTCGCCGAAGCGACGCAAGCGCGCAACATCGGCATCGCTCAGCGTCGGGAACATCTGATCGCGACGCGAATCGATGATCGGTCGATCTGGCTGCACGCGCGCCTCGCTAAGTATGAGTGATCTGTCAGCCGTGCTTCAGCGCGGCTTCCGTTGCATCGAACAGCAGGTGCAATCCGAACGAGACGTCCTGGCGCTTGCCGTCGATGAAAAATCCAGGCGTAGCACGCACACCGCTCTTCCTGCCGCTGTCGATGTTCTGACGCACACGATCGAGATGGGTGTGGTCCGCCATCGCGCGCGTGTAACGCACCACGTCGAGCCCAATGCGTTGCGCGTATCCACGCAGATCATCGGGCTCCAGCGCGTTCTGGTTGTCGAACAGCAGTCGGTGCATGTCCCAGAAGCGACCTTCTGCTGCCGCACACTCCGCCGCCTCGGCTGCTTGCACGGCGTGCCGGTGCACCTGCTCGAGTGGATAGTGCCGATACACGAAACGCACCTTCCCTTCGAAGCGTTTGAGCAGCATCTCGACGGCCGGCGCAGCCTGCTTGCAATTCGGACATTCGAAGTCGCCGTATTCCACCACCACTACGCGCGCGTCGGCGGCGCCGATCTGATGATCGGCGGCATTCACCGGTTGGATCAGGTCCACCATGTGGCGCCTTCTTTCGTTTGTCAGGTGAGTCTATTTGTCGGACTGCAGGTGCGCTTCGATGAACCACAGCTGCTTGTCGATCTCGCGCGAGATCTCCGTGAAGATGTCGGCGGTGTCTGCATCGCCGAACTGCGCGGCGTTGTCGATTGCGGCACGCATCGATGCGCCGTACGCACTCAGCCGATCCGCAACTGCTGCTACGTAGGCCACACCGGTATTGATGTCGAGCGGAAACTCCGCAAGCGACGACTGCTTAGCGGCGACGCGCGCGGTGCCGTCGGCGCGTCCACCCAACGCGGTGATACGTTCGGCGAGTAGATCGCTTTGATCTGCCGCAATCGTCGCGATCGCGTCGAAGAGTTCGTGCAACGCGATGAAGTTCGGACCCTTCACGTTCCAGTGCGCCTGCTTGATCTGAGTGAACAGGTCGATGGCATCGGCGAGCCGCTTCTGCAGCAACGCGATGCTCTGTTCGCGGATGTTGGCCGAGAGATCGATACGGGTTTTGTACATCGCATGCTCTCCTGATTACTTCGAATTGCGGGTGGCTCAGAATGCACCAACCTGCCAACGGCGACCATACGGACAACGCGGCTTGGTTCGACACACCATTGGCACGCACCGTTTTGAAGCAGAATCAGTGTTGAAGCAGAGTTAATGCGGAGCACCCCTTCATGAGTCGTCGTCCTCCCGGAATCTATCCGAGCTCCCTATCGCATTGCCTCGGCGTGCTGCTGCTGGCGCTGACTGCATTCGCGCAGGCCGCGGCCGCGCCGGAGCAACGGTTCGCCACGGTGAACGGCTTCAAGATGCACTATCTCGAGTCCGGGGTCGCATCGG
>CAZLDA010000671.1:0-2493 GCA_964557875.1 uncultured Pseudomonadales bacterium
ACCACGATGCGGAAACGCGGCAGATACTGCGGCTCGATCAGCCGGCGCGCCTCGCCGAACTGCGCGCGAATGGTGGCGACTATCGAAACGCGCTCGCGACCGGCGGCGATCTCCTTGTACCGCGCGGTCTCACGCACGCCAACCGCGAGAAACGGCAGCAGAAACAGCGGAAACAAACCGATCAAGTACAACCCGCGCCAGTGCGCGCCGTCGTTCGCGATACCGAACCAACCCGACATGATCGCAACGCACTCCATTGCGAAGTCGTGCGCCGGATTCCCCTCGGCATCCGCAAGCAGCAGAAAGAACGGCGACGTCTTCGCCATGGCCACGGTGCCCACCGTAGCGAACCCGGTGAGGATGGTGATGCCCGTGCCGCGCAGCCGCGCCGGCAACTCTTCGCCGGCGATGATGATGGCGAGACCGTATTGGGCCGTCAGGAACAGACGCGCCACCGTCTGCCACACGGTGAACTCGAACTTAGTCTGCACGAAGGCCGTTGCCGCAGTGGCAATCGCAAACCCGCCGACGGTGATCAGCAACAGCGCGCGGCGGCCGAACCGGTCGGCGCACATCAGGAAGAAGAACGACGCAATCATGCCGCCGCGGGTGACGGCGTAAATCGTGCCCCATTCGTCGAGGCCGATGTGCAACGTCGCGCGCACGTCCACCGATGAGAGCGTCAGCATCGACGCATCGAAGCCTTCGTACAGCGTTGCTATACCGAGCAACCCGAGCAATACGATGTGATAGGCCGAAAAACGCTCTTTCGGCTCGGCGGCGTCCGTCATGCGTGTGGGCTCCCCGGAAAACTCGGAACGGTCTACTCCCCGGACCATGGTGCCACGCGTATCCGCCGAAACCTATCTGGGTTCGTTGGGTTTGGATTCGCTCGGCTTGCGTTCTTCAACCGCGGTTTCGCGCTCCAGCCGCTCGATTTCCGCCTGAAAGCTGCGCCGCACGTCGGTGAGACCGAGCGCGCGCCACGTCGGTGCGAGCCGTTTGACCCGCACCTTGAACGAGTCCGCGTACGACTCTTCGTCGAGGTAGCCGTGCTGATACTGGAAATACATGTTGTCCCAGTGGGTCTGTTGCGCGATCTGCCAGAGCCTGAACCGGCGCCGCTCTTCACTGGTGAGATGCCCGAGTGCTTCGGGGTCGTCCGGATAACCGAGTTCGGTCAGCTTGATGATCACGGGGCCGATGCGTTCGGAATCGGCGGCGTCGACCATCATTGCCTGCAATGCGTCGGAGCGGAGTTGATAGGTCTGCGCGAGTGCGAGCTTGCGCGCCTCGTCCATCGCAACGGTGTTCAGCCGGATCTGCTTCGTCAGATACAGCAGCGTCACTACGACGCCAATCGCACCGATCACTTCGCCGATCGATCCGAGATCCTGCAGTGTCATGAAATTCTCCGCCACCCAAACACATTGAGAGTTCGGACGTTAATTCACGTACCGCGGCGACGCCAGATGGCTCTCTGGTAGCATGCGCGCATGAAAATCAACGACCAGATCGACATCGCCAACGACCGTCCGATCGTTCTCATCGGCGGCATCAACGTACTCGAATCGCTCGACCTCGCCCGCGAGGCGTGCACCGAGTATCTGCGCGTCACGCGCAAGCTCGGCATTCCGTACGTGTTCAAAGCCTCGTACGACAAGGCAAACCGCTCGTCCATTCATTCCTTCCGCGGCCCCGGCCTCGAGAAGGGCATCGAGATGCTCGCGACGATCAAGAAGGAATTCGGCGTACCGGTGCTTACGGACGTGCACGAGCCGTGGCAAGCCGCACCGGTGGCGGAAGTGGTGGACATCCTGCAGTTGCCGGCATTCCTCGCACGGCAGACCGACCTCGTGGAGGCGCTTGGCAAAACTAAACGGCCGATCAACGTGAAGAAACCGCAGTTCCTGAGCCCGGCGCAGATGGCGAACGTCGTGGAGAAATTCCGCGAGGTCGGCAACGAACGCATCATGCTGTGCGACCGCGGCACGAATTTCGGCTACGACAATCTCATCGTCGACATGCTCGGCTTCGGCGTGATGAAGCAGGTGTCGAACGACGCGCCGATCATCTTCGACGTAACGCACGCGTTGCAGCAGCGCGGCGCCATCGACCCCACGCGCGGTTCGAATCGCCCCGACGCGTCCGGCGGCCGGCGCGGCCAGGTGCTCGATCTCGCCCGCGCCGGTGTTGCGGTGGGCATTGCGGGTCTGTTCCTCGAAGCGCACCCCGATCCGGACAACGCGAAGTGCGATGGACCCAGCGCGTTACCGCTCGGCAAGCTCGAAGCATTCCTCACGCAGGTGAAAGCGGTGGACGATCTCGTGAAGTCGTTCCCACACATTCACATCGACTAACTCGCCAACAAATGAACTCGGCCGCACGCGTTCAACCGCCTACGGTGGTGCCTTCGCCATTCGCGCTCGGCGGTGTGTACCTCACTCCGATCGCGTCGTACATCGCCTGAATCATCGGCCACCAGCGCGGATC
>CAZLDA010000672.1:0-2491 GCA_964557875.1 uncultured Pseudomonadales bacterium
GCGGCGTGCGACGCAGCCCGAACGTTCCCGGCGTGACTGCACTGCTCTGCCTCTGCCTCTGCGTCATCGTCTGGTCGGCCGGGGAGTTGTTCGGCACGCTGACCACCACGCCCGAGCTGAAGCAGCTCGGCATGCATCTGCAAAGCCCCGGTTTCTTCTTCCTGTGCGTTTGCTGGTTCTGGTTCGCGCTGTCCTACGCGCGACGTCAGCGGCGCGTTTCCACGGTGACGCTGGTCGCCATATCGATCATTCCGAGCATCTCGCTCGTGCTCGCGTTCACCAACGAGTGGCATGAACTCGTGTGGATCTCGCCGCATACCGTCGAGCACGCGGGTTACGTCGGTTGGGTATCGCGAATCGGCCCGTGGATGATCGTCAACGAAATCTATGCGTACCTGCTGCTGTTTGCAGGTACGGTGATTCTCGGTTTCGAGCTGTCGAGTTCGAAGCGCTACCGCAAGGCGCTGGTCGCCGTGATCGCGGCGCCGATCGTCACCTCTGCATTGAACGTTCTGTCGCTGTCGGGCTGGTATCAGGTGCCGGGCTTCGACCTCACCACGCTCGGCTTCGCGCTCTCGGCGTTGTTGATGAACGACAGCGTGCTGCGCTTCGGCTTGCTCGAAGTAACACCCGCCATTCGCAACCGCGTGGTGGAGCAGCTCATGGACGGCGTCGTCGTCATCAGACGCGACGGTCGCATCATCGACCTCAACCCTACCGCGGCTGCCACCTTCGGCATGCCCATCGACGTCGCGCTGAACCAGCCCGCGATGAACTTCATTCAGACTCCGCTGCTGCCGGGTTTGCTCGTTGGGCTCTTCTCCAACGCCGAGATCACCGTGGGCAGCCGCTCGTTCCACGTGCTGGCCACACCGCTGTCGAGCGACACGGAACATCCGCAGGAAATGGCGCTGGTGTTCCGCGACATCACCGAGCTCACGAAGATCAAGCAGGAGATGGAGCGCCTCGCGCATACCGACTTCCTGACCAATCTCTACAACCGCCGCTTCTTCATGCAGCGCCTCAACGAGGAAACGGAGCGGGTGAAGCGCGGTCATCAGCCGATGAGCGTGTTGCTGATCGACATGGACGATTTCAAGACCGTCAACGACACGCACGGACACGACATCGGCGACCGCGTGCTGCAGGTTATCGCGAGCGTCACACAGGAAGTGAAACGGATCTCCGACGTTGCCGCGCGAATCGGCGGCGAGGAATTCGCCATGCTGCTGCCTGACACCGATCGCGAGGGTGCGATCAAACTCGCGCAGCGGCTGCGCCGCACGATCAACGAACAGATCATCTCCGATGCGAAAGGCGGGCCTATTCAGGTGACCGCCAGCATCGGCGTTGCAACGATGTCGCACGCCGATCACGGCATCGACCACATCCTCACGCACGCCGACCGCGCGCTCTATCGGGCAAAGGATGCCGGTCGAAACCGCGTTTGCACCGAGTGACGTCACTGCCGTTCCTGCCCTGCCTGGAAGCGAAAATGCCTGGGATCGAAAATGGGCCGCGTTACGCAGCCCCTGCCCGCTTCTGCGGCGCGCCAGCCCGCTTCTGAGGCGCGCCAGCCCGCTTCTGAGGATTGAAGACGATCTCTTCCGGGTCGCGCCCGATCGACTCGCGAAACGCCCGGTGCATGTTGATCAACGACGGCTCGTTGCGGCCGAAGATCGAATACGGATGCAGCCGCGACTTGAAACTCTTCATCACGTTGCGGCTGACCCAGTAGTCCTCGTTTTCCACGATCGAGTAGATGTAGTCGAACTGCTGATTCGCCGCCACGAGTTCCGCTTCCGTCGTCAGTCGCTTGCGTGAATACAGGTGATAGCGCGTCACGTGCTCGTCGACTTTCTCGCCGGGGTACAGATGGAACATGTACACGGAGTCCCGCGACACCAGCAGCGTGATGTTCGGAAACAGGAAGTGCACGAACGTCAGATGCGCGAACGCATCCCACTGCGACTCTGGCTGGTTCTTCAGTTCGACGATCGACTTCGCCGGAAAGCCGAGCCGGTGGTTGTATTTGTAGCGGTCGTACGTCATCAGATTCGTCATCGACGTGAGGCCGACCGAATCCTTGTGCAGCGGCCCGAAGTGATAACCCTCGCAGAACGTATCGAGCGCCAGCTTCCAGTTCGTCGGCACGCGTAGCTCCTTGCTGCGAATGAACTGGGCGTCGGCCAGAATCCAGCCCCCGACTGGCGGACCCAGATCGACGAGGATGTCGTCGATGTCGACGTGCCCCTCAGGATCGGGGTTGACGTAAACGAAGCCGTACTTCTCCTGCACGGGCAGCCGGATCAGACCGTGATTCGCCTTGTCGATGTGGCCGAACGTCTCCTCTTTGAAGACGGTTTTCAGTTGGCCGGAAAGGTCGTACGTCCACGCGTGATACGGGCAGGTGAAACGTTGTTTGTGGCCGCAAGGCACGTCTTCGAGACGCGGCCAAGTTTATTGCGTACGGGATGCCCGAGAGCGAGGA
>CAZLDA010000673.1:0-2490 GCA_964557875.1 uncultured Pseudomonadales bacterium
TCGGTGAGATCGGTTTCGGAGAACGCCTTGATGCAGAAGTACGAGGCGGGGAAGCCGGCCATCATGCCCTGCAGCCAGAACGACTCGCGCACACCTTCCGAGATCTTCGCGCCGGGGCGGTTGTAGCCGTAGAACGGCATGCTCAGGTCTTTCCAGAATTGCGAGCGATCGGCCAGCACGTTGGCGCGAATCTGATCGAACGCTTCCATCGGCAGGCCGCCAGGATTCTTGTCCGATTTCACCATCACTGGCGGAATCGCACCGATGAGCACCGCGCGCGATACGCGACCGGTGCCATGGCGGCCGATGTAGCGGGTCACTTCGCCGCCGCCGGTGGAATGGCCGACGTGGATTGCGTCGCGCAGATCGAGTTGCTGTACCAGCTCAGCAAGATCGTCTGCGTAGGTGTCGAGGTCGTTACCGTGCCAGGGCTGGCTCGAACGACCGTGGCCGCGGCGATCGTGCCCGATGCAGCGGTAACCGCGCGACGCGAGGAAGAACATCTGGTCTTCGAATGCATCGGCCGACAGAGGCCAGCCGTGACTGAACACGACGGGTTGTCCGCTACCCCAGTCGTTGTAGTAGATCTGCGTGCCGTCTTTCGTGGTGATGAAGCTCATCGTCCTGTACCTCCTTGCTGCTGCGTCACGTTAAACGACTTCTGCTTCGCTACTGTTACGACCTCAATTCATTGCGCTCATCACACTGAACAGAACGAACAAACCGATGAACGCCGAAATGAACGCCGCTGCAATACGCGTCTCGGAACGCGTCTGCTCTTGAATGAACCGGGCGATTTCTTCCGCGCTTTTGTGTTCGATCCGCAGGGTCAGCCGGTATCGCTGGTTGCTGGTCGGGGTTTTCGGCAACGTGGTGAACAACTCGGGCGTTTCGCTGAGCCGCTGATGAACATCTGCAAAGGGCCGGTCGGTGAAGTCGGCGAGTTGTGCCGCCGTCAGCGCTTGCTTGGGATGCTCCAGAAAGCACCGGCATATTGCATTCAGCGTTTCCGCATGGCCGCGGAAACGCAGACGGGTCATCGGCGGACGCGAGGTTCGGGTAGCCATGGGGCTAAGAGTAGCGACTGCGCGCACGCGGCGAAACCCGCTGACGAGCACCGCGCTCGAAACTCTCCGTGCAATCGTGTGCATGGCGTTGTACATAGGGTGTTCGCCGACTACAGGAGCAGGAGCATGGCCGCCCAACTGAACAAGCCGCGAACCGTCGCGCTACTCAACAAAATCCTCGAGATGGAACTCGCCGGCGTGGTGCGCTACACGCACTATTCGTTGCTGGTGTTCGGATACAACAGAATTCCGATCGTGTCGTGGTTGCGCGCGCAGGCAGACGAAGCGCTCGTGCATGCGCAGCGCGCTGGAGAACTGGTGACGCACCTCGGCGATCATCCGTCGCTCGCCATCGGTCCGCTGCTCGAAAGTCACCATCACGACATTGCCGCGATCCTGCGCGAATCGCTGCAGAGCGAAGGCGAGGCGCTGGCGCTCTACAAGGAACTGCTCGAAGTCGTGCAGGGCAGTTCGGTGATGCTCGAGGAGTACGCGCGCGAAATGATCAGCGCGGAAGAGCTGCACGCCGGCGAAGTGGACAAGATGCTGCGCTCTCCCGGAGACATCGCTTCGTACCGAAAACCCTGAGCAAGTTGAGGCTAACCGATCCATGAAGGGGCGGCCCGAACCGATTCAGGCCGCCGCCGAAATCCTGGCGCAGCGTTACCCCGACGCAGACAGCCTGGTGCTCGCGGGGTCCATCGTGCGCGGCGAGGCGACGAGCACGTCCGATCTCGATCTTGTGGTGTTGTTCCCTGCGCTCGAGCGCGGTTTTCGCGAATCGTTCGAGTATCAGGGCTGGCCTGTCGAGGTGTTTGCGCACGACGTCGAAACGATCGAGTACTACTTCATTGAGAAGGATCGTGCATCCGGTATTGGCAGCATGCTGTGGATGGTCAATGACGGCATTGCGGTGCCGGGCGAAACCGAATTGAACCGGCGGATCAAAGTGCGTGCCGCAGCGCTTCTCGCCGCAGGCCCGCCGGCTTTGACGGTCGAAGAAATCGACTACGGTCGCTACACGATCAGCGGACTGCTCGACGACCTGAGCGCGCCGCGCAACGACACGGAGTATCGCGCGATCGTCGCCGCGCTGTTTCACATGCTCGCCAATCACTATCTGCGTGCGCGTGGCCGATGGGGCGCAACGGCGAAGACGATTCCGCGGCGCCTTGCGGCGGCCGATGCAACGCTTGCCGCGAAATTCGATGCGGCGTTCGCCGCAGCGTTTACCGCCGAACCCGGGCGCCTGTTCGCGATCGCCGATGAGATTCTGGAGCGCGACGGCGGGCGACTCTTCGAGGGATACAGGGCGGTGTCCGATCCGAACTGGAAGCGCACGCCGCCAGGCGGCTGATCACGTCGGCTTCGGTGAGCGTGCAAATTTGCTCACCGTCGATACATTCCTGCACCGCGCCGTGCA
>CAZLDA010000674.1:0-1855 GCA_964557875.1 uncultured Pseudomonadales bacterium
CGGGGCCTCAAGGACACGTCGCAGCAGCGCGTCTGGTGCTTCGTCGGTGACGGTGAATCGGACGAGCCGGAATCCCTGGGCGCGCTGACGGTCGCCTCCCGCGAACACCTCGACAACCTCACCTGGGTCGTCAACTGCAACCTGCAACGTCTCGACGGACCCGTGCGCGGCAACGGCAAGATAATTCAGGAGCTCGAAGGCACGTTTCGCGGTGCGGGCTGGAATGTAATCAAGGTGGTTTGGGGTCGCCTATGGGATCCGCTCTTTGCCAACGACGACAAAGGGCTGATGCAGCAACGCATGAACGAGACCGTCGACGGTGAGTATCAGAACTACAAGGCAAAGGGCGGCGCATACACGCGCGAACACTTCTTTGGCAAAACGCCCGAGCTGCTGAAGATGGTGGAGAACCTATCCGATGCCGACATCATGCGGTTGAACCGCGGCGGACACGATCCCTTCAAGGTATATGCGGCGTATCACTCGGCAGTGAACCATCGTGGCGAACCTACCGTCATTCTCGCGAAGACCGTAAAGGGTTACGGAATGGGCGAGGGTGGCGAGTCGGAGAACACGACCCACTCGGTGAAAAAGCTGGGTCCCGAGAACCTGAAGCACTTTCGTGATCAGTTCGGAATTCCCCTATCCGACGACGATCTGGCTCGCGTGCCTTACTACCGTCCGGCGGCCGACACGCCGGAGATGGTGTACCTGCGCCGCAATCGTGAGCGGCTCGGTGGGTTCATTCCCCGCCGCGTCACAGTCGAGAACGATATCAAGGTGCCGGACCTATCCATATTCGAATCGCAGCTCAAGGGCAGCGGCGATCGAGAGATCTCGACCACCATGGTGTTCGTACGGATGCTCGCGTCGCTCGTTCGCGACAAGGAAATTGGATCGCGCGTGGTGCCGATAGTCCCCGACGAAGCGCGCACGTTCGGCATGGAAGGCATGTTCCGACAGCTGGGAATTTACTCATCCGAGGGACAGATCTACGAACCCGAAGACTCGGACGAGATTGCAGGCTATCGCGAGTCCAAGGAAGGTCAGGTGCTCGAAGAGGGCATCAACGAGGCGGGTGCAGTCTCGGCGTGGATCGCAGCAGCCACCGCATACAGCTCGCACCGGAAAACACTGGTCCCGTTCTACATCTTCTATTCGATGTTCGGTTTCCAACGTATCGGCGACTTCGCGTGGGCTGCCGGGGACATTCAGGCGCGAGGGTTTCTGCTCGGCGGCACCGCGGGCCGTACCACGCTGAATGGCGAAGGATTGCAGCATCAGGACGGACACAGTCATGTGTTGTCGTCGACGATTCCGAATTGCCGCTCATACGATCCTACATATGGGTACGAATTGGCGGTGATCGTCCACAATGGGCTGAAACGGATGTACGAGGCGGGAGAGAAGGTCTTCTACTACATCACCGTCATGAACGAACCGTATCAACAGCCAACAATGCCTGACGGCGTCGAAGAGGGGATAGTTCGAGGCATCTATCGGCTCACTCCAAAGGTTGAAGACGGCAAGCGTGTTCGATTATTGGGTAGCGGAACGATTCTGCGCGAGGTGATCGCGGCGGCAGAGCTGCTCAAAGAACTCGGTGTCGCGAGCGAGGTTTGGAGCGTGACCAGCTTCAACGAGTTACGACGCGAAGGAATGGATGTCGATCGGTGGAACATGCTGCATCCCGGCGAAACACCGAAAAAGTCGTACGTACAACAGTGTTTCGAAGGTGACGATGCACCGGTGATTGCGGCGACCGACTACATGAAGGTTTATGCGGAACAGATAAGGCCGTATGTTCCAGCGTCATATCGCGTGCTCGGTACCGATGGGTTCGGCCGCAGTGATA
>CAZLDA010000674.1:1865-2483 GCA_964557875.1 uncultured Pseudomonadales bacterium
AAGCGGTTGCGATGGTTCTTCGAAGTAGACCGACATTTCGTTGCAGTGGCCGCGCTCACGTCGCTTGCGGATCAGCAGATCGTCTCGCGCAGTGTCGTAAGAGATGCGATGCGGCGCTTCGGTATCGACCCCGAAAAAGCCAATCCGCGGCTCGTCTGAAACGCGACAGGGACCGGCAATGGCAGAGAAGGAAATTCTGATCCCCGACATCGGCGATGCCGACGACGTTGAGGTCATCGAAATCCTCGCGAGAGTGGGCGCGCAGATTGCGATAGACGATCCGCTGATCGTGATCGAATCGGACAAGGCGTCCATGGAAGTGCCGGCAACGGTTGCCGGAACACTAAGGAAGCTCACTGTTGCACTGGGCGACAAGGTGCATGCCGGACAGGCGATTGCCATTGTCGAGGTGGAGGCGGAGGTCGAGGTCGAGTCGGCGACTGACCAAGCACTTGCCGCACCGGTGGTACCCGCGCCGCATAATGATCCTCCGCCACGAGGTGAACCGAAGCGCATGCCTTCAAAGCCCACCGAACCGTCACGCCGATTCGAAGTGCGTATCCCGGATATCGGCGACGCCAAAGACGTGATCGTGGTCGAAGTGAAGGTCAAGGCCGG
>CAZLDA010000675.1:0-2480 GCA_964557875.1 uncultured Pseudomonadales bacterium
GCACCGAATGTAGTAGAGGTGGTCGCGAATGCCGAGCCGACACCAGACGAGGCGAATGCGCCGGCCGTGGCGACGCTGGCAACCGAAACATCGACGCCGGCGGATGCGCTGCCGGCCGATACGGTGCCGCCCGCGGATTCGATCAACATCGTCGCGATGCAGGACTTCCTCGACGGATTCTTCGCCACGGCGATGGAATCGGCACATGTTCCGGGCGCGGTGTTCGTGTTCGTCGAAAACGGCCGCGTCGTTCTGAAGCGCGGCTACGGATTCGCCAACCTGGAAACAAAGGCGCGCGTAGATCCCGATACCACGCTGTTTCAGATCGCGTCAGTGTCGAAGCTGTTCACCGCAACGGCGGTGATGCAGTTGTACGAGCAGGGCAAGCTGCAACTCGACGAAGACGTCAACGCTTACCTCAGCACGTTCAAGATTCCGGCGACGTTTCCAGAACCCGTCACTCTGCGCTCGTTGCTGACGCACACCGCGGGCTTCGACGAACGCGGCATCGGCATGGCTGCGCGCACCGCAAGGGAATGGCAGCCGCTCGGCGAATACCTCGCCGCCCGCATGCCGCCGCGCGTGCGTCCCGTGGGCGACGGTGCGAGTTACTCGAACCACGGCGTGGCACTGGAGGGCCTGATCGTCGAGCAGGTCTCCGGCACACCGTTCAACGACTACATCGCAAAGAACATCTATCAGCCGCTCGGCATGACGCACAGCACGTTCGCGATCATCGATCCTCTGCCGCCGACGCTCGCGCAGGGCTACAAGTTCGACGGTCTCGGCTTCAAACCCGAGCCGTTCCTGTACAACAACGTCATTCCAGCCGGCGGTCTGTTGACCACCGGTGACGACATCGCGCGATTCATGATCGCGCACCTGCAGAACGGTCAGTACGGCGACGTCCGCATTCTCAACGAAGCGACCGCGAAGGAAATGCACTCGCGGCAATACAGCGCCGACCCGCGCATGCAAGGCAGCGCCGCGCAGTTCTTCGAAGACAACGTCAACGGCTGCCCCGCGATTCAACACGCCGGCGATCTGCCCGGATTTGCGTCGCTGCTGTATCTGATACCGGAGAAGAACGCGGGCTTCTTCGTCTCATCGAACGTCGATCGCGACGAGTTGCGGCGCCTTCTGACGAAGGTGTTCATGGATCGCTACTACCCCGCGATGAAGCCGCTGCCGCCGATGCAGGCGTCGGGCGACTTCAAACAGCGCGCGGCGTCGTACGTCGGCCGCTATCGCGACAACCGCCACGAAAAGACCGGTCTCGCGAAAGTGGCTGCAATGCTGTCGGAGGTGAACGTCGTTTCCAACGGCGTCGACGGCGAGTTGATCGTCGCAGGCGGCGATCAACGAAGGCGCGTGGTCGAACTCGAACCGGCACTGTTTCGCAGTGACGACGTAGACCATCGCGTGCTGTTCACGCCGGGCGATGTCACGCGGCCGGGGCGTATGGATTCCGAGCACGCCTCGTTCCGCAAGCTCGCCGTGTGGGAAACGGCGCCGGTGCAGCAGCTGTTCATCGCGTCCGTGTTGTTCGTGTTTCTCACGACCCTCATCGGCGTAGTCGGTCGCGGCTTTTCACGTTTGATTTTGCGACGCCCGCAGCCGACCGACCGCGCCACCCGCATCGCACGCCGGCTCGCATTCGGTGCCGCGTTGCTCAACATCGTCGCCCTGGTGGGCCTCGGTTGTGGATTGACCGGCATCGATCAGAACGAGTTCCTGTTCGGCATGCCAACCCTACTCAAGGTAATGCTGTGTCTGCCGCCGATCGCTACGTTGCTGGCTGCGGGAATGGTCATTGCGCTGGTGTTTCTGTTGTTCGGTCAGGAGCTCACCGCGGGCGCGAAGGCGCGCTACGCGATCGTGACGATCGCGGCCGCGGCGATGGTGCCGTTCTACTGGTACTGGAATCTCTACGGCTTCAACTGGTGAACTGATCTCGATGTGAACAGCGCGGTGCTCACGCGGGATCGTCGAGCCACACGCACGTCGCGCAACCGCCGCGCGCGAGTTCTGCTTCCGCCAGCGTTCGATCGTCGGCCGTTTGATACTGCGGCGTCGCATCTCGCTCCACACGCGAATCGTCGTGTTTGTCGCCGGGGTTGCGCGGGCGCATCACCGAGTCTTTCCACGCATCGTCGCTCGCCCACTCGTACGGCAACATAGACACGTCTCCGGGCTGCGTCAGCGTTTCGAACGCTTTGAGCGCATCCCGCACGATGTCGTGATTGAGGTGCGGTTGATGCGGCTTCCCGGAGGTGTGGCCCAGCGGAAAATCGAGGTATGCCGCGCGCGGCGGATTCGCCGATTTCGTGATCGACAGCGCACTGGTCATCGACAGCGTCGGAATGCCACGCCCTTCGATTTCACGCGCTATCAGTCCCACGGACTGATGACAAACGGGTCAGACGGGCACCAGCAGGACGACATCCACACCATCGCGCACGACGCGGTTTGCCAGCTCC
>CAZLDA010000676.1:0-2475 GCA_964557875.1 uncultured Pseudomonadales bacterium
GAAGGCAACGACGGTCATGGCTCGACATCGGAGTGTCGAGCTACGACGGCAGCAATCCGCGCCATTCCTCCGCCAACAAAAGACTCGCCTCATGCGGGTCGCGGGCTATGTTTTGTCTGCGGCTTCAGGCGCTCGCATGACGAAAGAAACGCGAAGCGCGCCGTCACACCGATTTAGCGCCTGCTCTTTCAGTTTCGCGATTGCACCGCTAGTAACGAGGCAACCATGGCGATTCAGCAACGATCACGCGGCGTCGAACTTCCCTTCGACCGCCCGGTAGAACGTCCCCAAAACCGACTGCTGAGCGGACTGCCCGCCTCCGAAAGCGCGCGCTGGCTGCTGCAATTGGAGTCGGTACAACTGCACTGCGACCAATTGCTGTGCGAATCGGAAACCGAGTATCTGTACTTTCCGACGAGTGCGATCGTGTCGTTGCTGTATGTGACGGAAGGCGGCGAATCCACGGAGATCGCGGTAATCGGCAACGACGGCGCGGTGGGCATGTCGATTTTCATGAACGGCAACACGCAGCCGATCCAGGCCAAAGTGCAAAGCGCCGGGCATGCTTACCGAGTGCGCGGGCAGCTCGTGCGCGAAGCAGCCAATCGCGGCGGCGCCATGCTGGACATCCTCAGTCGGCACGCACAAGCCATGAATGCACAGGTGGCGCAAAGCGCCGTGTGTAACCGCCATCATTCGATCGAACAGCAGCTGTGCCGTCGGCTTCTGATCGGCCTCGACCGATCTCTTTCTGCGGAACTCGTCATGTCGCACCAGCTCGCGGCAAGTCTTCTCGGAGTTCGTCGCGAAAGCATCACGGTGGCGGCGCGGCGTTTGCTTGCGGCCGGCGTCATCAGTTACAGCCGCGGACACATCGCCGTGCTCGATCGCGCGCAGCTGGAGAAGCGCGCGTGCGAGTGTTACGCGGCATTGCAGCGTGAGTACGATCGGCTGCTGCCGCGACGTCTGTCGACAGCCGCGTCGTCCACGCGGCCGGCGGCGTGCACGCCATCCACGACGCAACCGACCGTAACGCGGCGCAGTTTGCGCGACCCGTCACTGCTCTTCTGCCGGATCTGAGCTCGCGCCTTTCCGTTGTAGGGATAGGCTGACAGAAAGAACGGAAGTCGACCGATCCACCGCGCCGCCACAGCGCGCGAATCTATGACCGTGAAATCAGGGAACCGCCATTTCACATTCGCCTTCATGGCCAGCGAGGCCTCTCTCGTGCCCACCCCCCCTTCGAGAGAGGCCTCGGTTTTTTTCCGGTGTCGGCATTCTTCGCACTGCGCCGGCCTGACGGTTCTCGCGATGATCAGCATGGCCTGCATGTCGCTCGATCAAGCTACCCCAGCACCGGCTCCCGTCACCGTCGAGGGCGCGCACGGAACACTGAATACCTCGCAAAGCGAAGCAGTAGTGGCGAAGGCAGTAGCAGACGCGCCCGACCCCGGCGCAACACACGCGCTGGTCTCACTGATGGAGCGCCTCAGTGACGGACCGCTATACAAGGACAACTCCGTCGGTCTGCTGGTGGATGGCCCTGCCACCTACAACGCGATGCTCGCTACGATTCACGCGGCGCGCCGCTACGTTCACATCGAGATGTACATCGTCGGCGACGACGATGTCGGCAGAACATTCGCGAAGCTGCTGATCGAAAAGGCACGCGAGGGCGTAGCCGTCAGACTGATCTACGACGCCATCGGTAGCCGGGAAGCATCGGAAGGCTTCTTCGATCGAATGCGAGAGGCCGGCATCGAGGTGATCGAGTTCGGATCGGCGAATCCACTGAACGGCGGCAATCCTCTGAAGGCAAACAACCGCGACCATCGCAAAATCCTGATCGTCGACGGCGAGGCGGCATTCACCGGCGGCCTCAATATCGACAAGAACTACTCGAGCAGTTCGGGCGGCGGTTCGCACACTCCGAAATCGGAACGCGGCTGGCGTGATACCGACGTGGTGGTGCAGGGGCCGGCGGTCGCAGCCTTCGCTCAACTGTTTCGCGAAACCTGGACGCGTTGCGGCGGCGTCATTCCCGACTCGTTCGACCCTCGCTCATTAGATCAAGGCGCACCGCGTGCACACGGTAGGGAACTGGTTCGCGTGCTGGCGTCTGTGGGCGGCGACGGCAACGTGTCGCCAATTCGTGCCGCCTATCAGCTCGCGATCGAAGCGGCGGCCGAGCGAGTGTGGATCACGCAACCGTACTTCACACCGGACAACGCGTTCCTTGAATCGCTGAAGGCCGCCGCGATGCGCGGTGTCGACGTGCGCATCATCGTGCCGGCTTCGTCGGATTCGACGGTGGTACTGAACAGTTCGCGCTACCACTACGCCGCACTGCTGCAGGCCGGCGTACGCATCTTCGAACATCGCGAAGCGATGCTTCACGCGAAGACAGCCGTGGTAGACGGAATCTGGTCAACAGTCGGCTCGAGCAACCTCGACTACCGCAGCTTCCTGCACAAC
>CAZLDA010000677.1:0-2474 GCA_964557875.1 uncultured Pseudomonadales bacterium
GCGTGGCCGGCAATATCGTTGCACCATCACAAGTGGGCAGCGTGGAGTTCGCAGCGTCGCGGTTCGGCACGCGGCTGGTCGTGGTGCTGGGGCATTCGCAGTGCGGCGCGATTCTCGCAACGCTGGAAGAATTGCAGCAGCCCGCCGAGAACCAGTCGAAGAACCTGAGCTCGATCGTCGACCGCATTCGCCCCTCAGTGGAAGTGTTGATGCGCACGGAGCTGCGCAACGACCTGAACGTGCTGGTGAAGCACGCCGTGCGCGCGAACGTGGGCGCGTCGGTGGACCACCTGCGGCACGGCTCGGAGATTCTGGAACAGCTGATTCGCAACGAAGGGTTGCGGGTAGTCGGCGCAGAGTACTCGTTAGAAACCGGCGTGGTCGAGTTCTTCGATTACGTGAACGCACCGCCGAGGAAACAGTGACGATCACGAACAGGCAATCGGGCACGAACGTCCATGAGGTGGCCGAGCGCATCTATCGCATCAACACGCCGGTGACGAACGCCGGTGTCGGCGGCTTCTCGTTCAATCAATACCTGATCGTGGACGACACGCCGCTGCTGTTTCACACCGGTCCGCGCCGGATGTTCCCTCTGGTGAGCGAGGCGGTAGCGAGCGTCATGCCGCTGCAGCGGCTGCGTTACGTGTCGTTCTCGCACTTCGAAGCGGACGAATGCGGATCGCTGAACGAGTGGCTAGCTGTGGCGCCGCAAGCGGAGCCGCTGTGCGGCAACATTGCGGCGATGACTTCCATTGGCGACGTGGCCGATCGTGCGCCGCGCGCGATGGCGGACGGTGAACTGCTGTCGCTCGGCACGCATTCGGTGCGCTGGTTCGACACACCGCATCTGCCGCACGCATGGGAGTGCGGATTCCTGATGGAGGAACGCACCGGCACGTTGTTGTGCGGCGATCTGTTCACGCAGCCGGGTGCGGAACATCCGCCAGTGACCGAATCAGACATCCTCGGGCCGAGCGAAGCGTTCCGTAAGCAGCTCGACTACTTCGCCCATACCAAGGAAGCGCGCGGCCAGCTCGAGCGCCTGGCGCTCGCGCAGCCCGCGTTGCTCGCGTGCATGCACGGCAGCGCGTGGCGGGGCGACGGTGCTGCATTGTTGCGCGCGCTCGCGGACGAAGTATCCGTTTAGAGGCGCGCCGCATGACCACCCCTGCGTTGATCGGTTAGGCGTGGTGGGTTCGTTGGCGATGGTGAGCGTCGCGTGGCGGTTCGCATCTCGACGCCAATCGCTTCCGTGTCCGGTGTGGTTGCGCTGGTTCGTCGAACTCGACAATCCGTTCACCTCCACGAACCGTTCGAACGTGATCGTCCAGCAACTCGATCTGCGCCCGGGCATGCGCGTGCTCACGTGGGAAAGGGTGCGCTCGACGTTCCGCCGGCCGACCGAGCGATTCTGGTGACGGTGCTGGGCGAGATACCGAATCGAGAAGCTGCGCTGCGGGCGATCTTCGATGCGATGAAGCCGGGTGGGTTCCTGTCGATCACGGAAATCGCTTTCGACCCACATTTCCAGGCACGCGCAACCGCAACCCGGCTGTCGCTTGCGGCCGGATTCCACGAGAAGGCGTTCTACGGCAATCGTACTGCCTACACGCTGCACTTCGAGAGGCCCTGACGACCTCCTTGGGTGGCGCTCCGGTCGTTGACTGCGGTGTGATGTCATTGCCGCCACTCGGCACCAACTGGATGCAGTCGACCCTCCGCTGCGCTGGGACCATGGCCCGAATCAAATCACTGGCATTCGCGATCGCCCGGCCGGCTCGATTTGTCCGTCCGGGCGGGTTTGACCATCAAGGGACTGTGGCGGGTGATCCTCTGCGTTGTGCGAGGTGTCGCACGGGTTTGGGTCGTTGCCGGCGGTGCCGGGCGGCGGAGTGTGGACCATCGCCCCAATCAATCTCGAACGCCGGGTGCATGGGATCGAGTTGAGGGTCGCCCGCGGCGCGACAGGATCGCGGCACCTGGACGCGACCGGGCGCGTTGAGCGGCGAACTCTGCCGGGACTGATGCGTCGGATTGATTCGGGCGATGGTCCAGTTGCTGGGACGGCTACGCCGCTGCAACGAGTGCAAGCCGCAGGACAGCTCGTGCGACGAAGGCGCTGATCGCGTCACCGTCCCGTCATTGTCAAACCAGGCTCGTTCGCATCAATCGACTCGACCCGGTTCACCGGCAAATGCTCACTGTGTGCGGGTCGATTGATTGGGGCGCTGTTGCGTGGCTGGCGGGATGCCTCGATGCCTCCGGCGGGCAGAGCCCCCCGGAGGAACACCGTGCGACATCTCGCACCACCCCTGAGGTCGTTGCCGGCATCGGCCTTTGCAGCATCGCCCTAACCTTTCATCCATGGCGCGATCAATCCGCAGGAAGAGACCGGAACAACTCACCCTCGATGCAGTGCGCTATCACTCGGGTCGTGGCGGACCGCGTCACGGTGCCGGTCGGCCTCGTGG
>CAZLDA010000678.1:0-2466 GCA_964557875.1 uncultured Pseudomonadales bacterium
CCGCAAACGAACGCCGGCGCAATCACGCTCAAACTCGGCTATCGGCCGCCGCTCGCATGGCCCGCACTCGCGGGATTCCTCACGAGCCGTGGTGCAATCTGCACCGAACGCCTCGACGGCGCCCGCTACCTGCGCACCGTGCGCCTCAATGGGCATGTTGGCTGGATCGCGGTAGAACCGGGTATACAACCGAACGTACTGCGCGTCGATGTGGCGCCGAGCCTGCTTCCTGTATTGACACCATTGCTCGCACGTATACGCCGGTTGTTCGATCTCGACGCGAGCCCATCGGTGATCGGCGCACATCTTTCGCTCGATCGCCGCCTCGCGAAGACCGTCCGCGTTATACCGGGTCTGCGTGTTCCCGGCACGATGGACGGCTTCGAGCTGGCGCTTCGCGCGGTGCTCGGCCAGCAGATCACGGTGAAGGCGGCTACGACGATCTTCGGACGCTTCGCGCAGTTCTTCGGCGAAGCGGTGCAAACACCGTTCGAGGGCCTCGATCACGTAGCGCCGAGCGCCGAGGCGATTGCGGATGCGTCGCTGCAACAGATCATCGAACGCGGCCTTGCGCGTAAACGTGCCGAAACCGTGAGCGGCCTGGCACGCGCGGTTGCAGACGGCCGCGTGAAACTCGAGCCGTCGTCCAACGCGGACGAAACGGCCGCTGCACTCGATAAGCTTCCCGGTATCGGCCCGTGGACCATCCAATACGTATCGATGCGCGCGCTCGGAAATCCGGACGCATTCCCCGCGAGCGATCTCGGCCTGATGAAGGCGCTGAACCTCTCGCATCCGAAACATCTCACTGCGGCCGCGGAAGCGTGGCGCCCGTGGCGCTCATACGCGGCCGTGCATCTCTGGCACAGCCTTTCGGCGGGAGGGTGATCCGATGATTCGCACGACGGTGTTCTACACAACTTACGACAGTCCGCTCGGCGAGTTGCTGCTGGTCGGCGACGGTCAGTCTTTGACGGGGTTGTACATGCAGGCGCAGAAGTACGCGCGCGAGGTACAGGAAGCATGGCGGCACGACGCACAGACGTTTCGTGCCGTAGTGGAGCAACTCGACGCTTACTTTAGCGGCGAGCTGCGCACCTTCGATCTTTCGTTGGCGCCGCGCGGAACGGACTTCCAGCGCACCGTATGGCGCGCACTGCCGGATATCGAGTTCGGCACCACGACGACATACGGCGAACTGGCACGTCGCATCGGCTCACCGAACGCTCCACGCGCGGTCGGTCTCGCGAACGGCCACAACCCGATCGGCATCATCGTGCCGTGCCATCGCGTCATCGGCGCGAACGGCAGTCTCACCGGATACGGCGGCGGCATCGAGCGCAAACGCTGGTTACTCGCCCATGAAGCACAACAGAGCTATCGACTCGAGTCCGCCATCGCGGCGCAGTGAACCAAGGGCGATCGCGCCACCGCTCAAGCGTCAGCTCATACCGATTCCGTTCGTGTTCTGGTTCGTATCGGATCCACTGAAATCCGCACTTCGTCAGCACGCGGGTAGTGTCAGCCGTTCGATCTCGCGCGAGTCTATTCCTGGCCGCCGCTACCAGTCGCTTCCGCGTGTGAACGACGCAACCGGTTGTCCTAGCCAGCGCGTAACACGCATCACTTGCGGAAATGCGACCCGTCCACCCTTGGCCAGACGCATGAGTACAGACGCGCTCGCGCCGCCGACTTCGTAAGCGACCTGTGGCCAGGTGAGATTTCGCTCGACACGGCGCGCGTCGAGCGCGGCGTGCAACGCTGCCGCGTCGAATCTGACGATCCGGTGCGCGTCGGGCCTCAGCAGCGCGCGGCCCGTTTCGTGGGTATCGCAACCCGGTACAAAGCTCTCTGCACTTCGATCGAGCCACGACAACATCTGCAACACACCATCGCCTTCGACGGAACTCTTCGTGCGCAATCCTCTGATCGTAGATGAACTGAGCTTCTTCGCGCGGCTGTGCTCGAACTGCGCGTTGATCTCGCGCGTGACTTGCTGCCAGCTCAGGCCGCGCGCAACGCGTTGCGCGTCGAGCGCGGAGTGCAGCGCCGCAATCGAGAAATCGGCCGCTTCGCCGTCGTCACGCATGGCCCTGTTCGATCACATAGGACTTGATCGACTTGACGCGTTCGGCTTTCGCATTCGCGAATTCGAACACGTTGCAGAATTGATGCGTCGCATCGCGATGCACCGCTACTCCGTTCACCGCGCCGACGCGTCCGTGGCTCATGACGTGTTCGATGGTCAGCTGCGTGACACCGCGGTTCGTTCGCACCACCTGCTCGAACGCTGGGCGTCCTTCTGCCACCGTCGTACCAATCATTTCCCAACGGATGTTATCCGTCACGCGGCTCCGCAGGAATGCTGCGTCGCCTTTCACAAGTGCGATGGTGACGTCCTGCAGAAGCGTGTTCTTCGGCGAGTTGCCGCAATCGGCGCTCGGGATGATCCGAGGTTCAGTGCGG
>CAZLDA010000679.1:0-2462 GCA_964557875.1 uncultured Pseudomonadales bacterium
GCCGGCCGGATCAACCGCCGCATCTTCGGCGACGCGCAGATCCACGAACTGGAACTCGAGCGCATCTTCGCGCGCTGTTGGCTGTTCGTCGGTCACGAGAGCCAGATTCCTGACGCAGGCGACTTTGTAACGACATACATGGGCGAGGATCCGGTGATCGTCGCGCGGGATTCGGGCGGCGCGATCGGCGTGTTCCTCAACAACTGCGCGCACAAAGGCCGCACCGTTTGCCAGCTCGACCGGGGCAACGCGAAGCTCTTCACCTGCCCGTATCACGGCTGGTCGTTTCGGACCGACGGAGCACTCTCGGGCGTGCCGTACACGCAAGAGGCGTATTACGGCGACATCGACAAAGCGTCGCTCGGACTTCGGCGCGTCGCACAAGTCGACAGCTTTCGTGGCCTCATCTTCGCGACGTGGGATGCGACGGCGCCGTCGCTAGTCGACTATCTCGGTGACATGGCCTGGTACCTCGACATCGCACTCGATCGGACGGAGGCGGGCACCCAGCTGATCGGGCCACCGCAGAAATTCGTGGTGCACGCGAACTGGAAAACGGGCGCCGAGAACTTCATCAGCGACTTCCAGCACGCTCAGACGATCGCGCACACGTCTGCCTTGAAGGCGCTGCAGGGCAACGATTTTCGAGCCGCGGCGACCGACGGCGTACAGGCGAACCCGGCGCCGGGGCACGGTCTGTTCATGTTTCGCGCCAACGACGATCCGCGCACGCAAGGCAGCGTGCATTTCATGAAGCTGAATACACCGGGCGCGCCCAGCAGGCTCGGTGAGCTGCGGGGCACCGGCCAGATCGATCCGATCGCGGGCACCGTCTTCCCGAATCTGTCATTCAACATGATGCCCGGCATACCGAACCTGCGTGTGTGGATGCCCAAAGGCCCGCGCGACATGGAAGTGTGGACGTGGGGACTCGTCGATGCAGGTCTTCCGGACGACGTGAAGACGCAGATGTATCGCAGCTTTCAGTTCATGTTCGGCGTAGGCGGTGTGGTCGAACAGGACGACGGCGACCAATGGCAGGAAGTGTCCGAGTCCGCGGCCGGCTGGATTGGCCGCAACGAGTGGTCGCACCTCGGCATGGGGCTTGGACACGAGTTTCGCGACCCGCAGTTGCCGGGCGAACTCGGCCTGCTAATCAGCGAATCGAATGCACGCGCGTTTTATCGGCGCTGGCGCGATCTGCTGCTCGCCGAAACGTGGGACGAACTGCCCGCGTCCACGAACCGGGTACCACAATCGTGAGGGCGGTCGGGTCGGTCGACGTGGTGCAGGAGCTGACGCAGCTCCTGTATCGGGAAGCCGAACAGCTCGACACCGGCCGTTACGAAGACTGGCTCGCGTTGCTCGCGGACGAGGTGCGTTACGTGGCGCCCATCGCCCAGGACCTCGATCCATATGCCGAGCCGGAGCGGGCCAACGAGCCGGCCGAGGCGCGCCACGAATTGACCTATCTGTACGAGAGCCGTGGTTCGCTGATGCTGCGCGTCGCGAAGATCCGAACCGGGCTGCAGCAGACCGAGAATCCGCCTTCGCGCACGGTTCGCATGATCAGCAACGTGCAGGTCGAAGCGATCGCCGGTTCCGACGATCACGCGGTGCGAAGCGCGTTCCTGCTCTACCGCCAACGTCGCCAGCGCCAGGTCGAGATTCTAGCCGGCCATCGCCGCGACCGATGGATACCGATGCCGGAGGGCTGGCGGCTGCGTGATAGGGAAATCCGCTTCGCAGCGAATGTCTTGCCGACAAAGAGTTTGTCGCTGTTCTATTGAGCCTTTGAGCCGGCGCGCGCCGGAGGAGTTGCAGATGGACACCGTTGCCAGACCGGTGGTGCAGTCACCCCGACACTTCATCGACGGCGAATTCGTTCCGGCCCGTTCCGGCGGAACGTTCGAGGTCGTCGACCCCGCAACCGAACAGCTGACGACGATGGCCGCGCGCGGCGACGCACACGACATCGAAGCGGCAGTGAAGGCGGCGAAGGACGCATTCGACGGCGGCGCGTGGTCGCGCGCGAAACCGTCGTTCCGCCGCAAGGTGCTGTTCAAGGCGGCGGATCTGATCGAGGCGCGTTCCGACGAGATCATCGCGTTGCAATCGCTGGAGATGGGCGGCCCGATCGGCCCCGCGCATCCCGGACCGCATCCGATGATCGAACGCTCCGCGTGGAACTTCCGGTTCTTCGCGGAGGAGCAGGAGCTTGCCGGCAACGAATCGTTCAATCGCGACGACAGTCTGCTCACCTACACGATGCGCGACGCGGCCGGTGTGTTCGGCCTGATCACGCCGTGGAACGGGCCGTTCATGCTGTCGACCTGGAAGATGGCGCCGTGTCTTGCCTACGGTAACTCGGCCGTGCACAAGCCGTCGGAGCTGTCGCCGTTGTCGATGCGCGTGCTGTGCGAGATCTTCCAGGAAGCCGGTATGCCGGCGGGTGTGTACAA
>CAZLDA010000680.1:0-2455 GCA_964557875.1 uncultured Pseudomonadales bacterium
TAGTGGATCGAAGCCGGGAAACGCATCCGCCCGTTATCTGCGAACACAATCCGACGTACGAGAATCTGTTCGGGTTCATCGAATATCGGCAGTTGCCGGGCGGCGGCCTCGATACGGATGTAACGCTCATTCGTCCCGGAGCGCTGCACCGCGCGAACGGCGGCGTGTTGATCCTGCGCGCGGAAGCGCTGGTGCGCGATCTGACGTTGTGGGCGTTCCTGAAAGGCGCGTTGCGCGACGGTGAAATTCGCATCGAGGAGTTCTATCGGGCCAACGCGCCGCCGCTCGCCGGCGCGCCGAAGCCGGCGCCGGTGAAACTCGACTTCAAGGTCATCGTGGTCGGCGCGCCGCAGTGGTATTACGTGTTCTTCGCGCAAGACCCCGAGTTCCAGATCTACTTCAAGGTGAAGGCCGAGATAGAGCCGACGGCCGACGCGACGCACGACAACCTGTGTCGGTACGCGGGCTTGATCGCCGTCAACGCGCGCCGCAACGGCATCGGGGTCACCCACGACGGCATCGCCCGGCTGCTCGGCATGGCATCGAGATGGGCCGAGCACCGCGAGCGGCTGACGGCGCGCTTCGAGTTGATCACCGACGTAATGATCGAGGCGTCGAAGCTCTATCCCGGCGTGCCGCTCACGTGTGAACACATTCGCGGCGCGGTGCGGCTGCGGCGGGAGCGGAACGGCCAGGTTGAGGACCGCGTACAGCGTGCGATCGGCGACGGCACGGTGCTGATCCAGGCGAGCGGCGCGGTGGTGGGACAGATCAACGGACTCACTGTCCAGTCGGCGGGAGATCACGTGTTCGGCTCACCGGCGCGGATCACGGCGCGTTCCTCCGTGGGGCGCCGCGGCGTGATCAGTATTGAGAGGCTGGTCGCGATGAGCGGACCTATTCAACAGAAAGGCAGCATGACGCTGCAGGGTCTGCTGATGCGTTACTTCGCGAGCAAGTTCCCGCTGTCCTTCGATTGCAGCGTCACGTTCGAGCAGATGTACGGTGGAATCGAAGGCGACAGCGCGTCGATGGCGGAGTACATCGCAATTGTCTCCGAGCTGGCCGATGTTCCAATCCGTCAGGATCTGGCGATTACCGGCTCGGTGAACCAGCTGGGAGAAGCGCAGGTCATAGGTGGCGCGCACCACAAGATCGAAGGCTTCTTCGCAGCGTGCCAGTCGCTGGGTCCGCTGACGGGCTCGCAGGGGGTGGTGCTGCCGTTGCAGAACGAAGCGAACCTGGTGCTTCGGGACGAGGTCCGCGACGCGGTCGGTGCCGGTTCCTTCCACCTATATAGCGTGGTGCGGGTGGAAGAGGCGATCGAGCTGTTTACCGGTATGCCGGCCGGGACGATGAGCGAGTCGGGTGACTACCCGGCTGCGTCGGTCTACGGGCGGGTTTTGGCGCGTCTGACCCGCTTCGACACGATGCTCACGGCACGCCACATCTGATTCATCGATTTCTGCGATTTCGCGTGGTGGCGTGGGAAATCAACCACTTCGGCTGCCTATCTAGATTGCTGCGTCGCAATACAAAATCGGGTTGACCCTGCGGCGTCTTAGACCCGTTTCGCATCGTTGGGGGTCTTCTAATGGATCGTATACGTCGAATGCTCGTAGACATTGGCCTCCCCCGTTAGCGCTTCTTCACTTTCCGGCGTTACGTTACATCGCAGCAACAGTTTGACCCCTACCCGCTGGCTAGGCTGCGGTTCTATTGAGTATCGCAGTGCATATAGAATGCCTCAGTCGAGGGGGATCCAAAACGTGCAAAACCGTGTTGTTGGAAACACCGAGGGTGGACGTTTGAGCGCAGGGATTCGAAGAGCGTTTGCAGGTATTCCGGTACTGATCAAGGCGCAGGTGACAATGCTGGCGTTCGCGTCGGTTACCTGCACCGCAGTGGTTCTATTGGCTGGCGACCGTGGCGTCGAACGGACCCCGTTTGCCGTTCCTGCCGCGATCACCGCCCAATCGCCCTGGAGCGACGAGGTGAGCCACTTTGCGCAACGCCTCCACAAGGCGTTCGGCATCCGCCGGTCGACCGCCACGGAGTTTTCGGGCTGGATTCTCGAGGCGTCCACGCGACAGGGTCTCTCTCCCGAATTATTGGCAAGCGTGGTGTTCATAGAGAGCTCATTCCGGAAGGAAGTGACGTCGCATATGGGCGCCATCGGACCGGCCCAGGTCAAACCGTATTGGGATCGCTTCTGCGGAAGTGCGAATCTGGCCGACCCGGCGGAGAACATCTACTGCGGCGCTCAGATCCTGGCCCACTATCGGGATCTGTGCGGTTCGGAGCAGTGCGCGCTCTCGGCCTACAACGTGGGCATGAAGAATCAGCGGGAAGACACCTACTATCAGGACCTCGGCCTGCGCTACGCACGTGCGATCGATCGGCACGTCTCTCGCTTCCCGAAGACCATTCTCTAACCGTCCGTATGGTGCCGCCG
>CAZLDA010000681.1:0-2453 GCA_964557875.1 uncultured Pseudomonadales bacterium
GATGAACGCGCGCTGCGCGCGCGTTCCGCACCAACGCGCAAAGCGCGTTGGTGCATCCCTAGAGCTAGGCAATGGAGAAGCTCCGCTCACACCAACGCCACCACGACTCCGACGACCAGCACCCCCGCAATCCACGGAATTGCGCGCGTCCCGACGCGCAGCAAACGTATCGCTCGTAACATCGAGGCGCGATCGTTGACGTTCGGAAACGGCGCATCTGGTATCGCGACGCCCAGGAATCGACATAGCGGTGCCCAACCTTCGCGTACGTCGAACACCAGCAGCTGCTCGGCGGGCACGGTCGCGCAGACCCTCGCTGTGTGCTCGTCGAAGATCTCCTGGGCGCGCTTCTCATCTTCGAAGCGCCCCTCGAATACGCCGTTCCAGACAATACGTTCCGTCATCTCGAGCAGACCGTCGATGAGGCTGCTCATGCGACGCGACCATGATGGAAACACCGTGCGGGATTGGTAGATCGTTTCGCGCGAACTGCGATACCAGTCGGCCTTGTTACGCACCGAGTGCACCACCTTCGCTTGCGGGAACTCGCGCAGCAGTTCCGCATAGTAGACGCACGCTGGAAAGTCGACGGTTGCTTCGAAGTTCCGAAACAACGCGCGCCAATCCGCGGGCTCGCCGCGCGCGATGCGCAACCACGCATGCGCGTGACCTCGATGTCGCATCACTTCGACCATGTGATAACACGGTCCGAAGCCGAGCTGTTGCAACGCGGCCTGCAACGACAACGTACCGGTTCTTCCGAAGCCGGAGCCGATCACTTTCATCGCGGGTTCAGCAGTCGTGTGATCGACGTAGGCTACCCTTGCGTCGCACACGCGTTCCACCGTTAACTGCGCGTTCTCTGTTTCGAGCTGCAGGTCGTCGAGTCGTTCGTGAAGTCCGCCATCCTCTCCCGTTATCCGGCGTTCGAATACCCTCTCTATCGCCGCTATTGGTTCGCTTCGTTCGCGTCGGTGGGCGGCACACAACTGGTCGCGCTCGCGCAGGGCTGGCTCGTGTACAAACTGACCGGGTCCGCGCTCGACCTCGGCCTGCTCGGTGCCGCCGCAGCCGTGCCGAACATTCTGATGTCGCTGTTTGGCGGTGTCGTCGCCGATCGATTCGACAAACGAAAGATCATTCTCATCACGTCGACGCTGACGGCCGCGCTGTTCTTTCTGCTCGCAGCACTCGACGCCAGCGGCCACGTTCAGGTGTGGCACGTGATGACGATCGCCGCGCTGTCATCGCTGATATCGGGTGTGGAGTGGCCGACGCGTCAGGCGCTGTTTCCGCATCTGATCGAACGGCCGGGATTGATGTCGGCCGTCGCGCTGAACTCGGTGCTCTGGCAGTCCACGCGCATGATCATGCCGGCGCTCGGCGGTCTGTTGCTCGCAAAAATGGGCACCGCGTCCATATTCGCGCTGTCCGGCGGCGGATTCGTCGTGATGTTCTTCGTGATGCTCGCGATTCCGATTGCGTTACCCGGAACCCGCGGCGGATCGACGTTGCAGCAGATTCAGCAGGGACTCAGCTTCATATCTGCACACGAGTTGTTCCGTTGGCTGATTCTGCTGTCGTACGCCGGCATGTTCTTCCTCAGTTCCTACATGCAGCTGATGCCGGCATTCGCGCAGCGACTCGATGCCGGCAGCGAAGGCTATGGTTTTCTGTTGTCGGCAACGGGTGTGGGTTCGGTCGTTGGAACGCTTGCCGTGGGCGGCATGCAGAACTCGCGTTCGTTGGGAGTCGTGCTACTCGCAGGCGCGCTGCTGTCGTGCGTATCGCTGTATGGCTTCGCAATCGCAGTCGAGTACGGCTGGTACGGCTTTGCATTGTTCAGCGCGTTCGCCTCATCCGTGTGCGCGTCGGTGTTCATGATCTGCTCGATGAGCGTGATGCAGCTCGAAGTGCCCGACGCGCTGCGCGGCCGCGTGATGGGCGTGCATTCGATCACCTACAGCCTGATGCCGCTAGGTGGATTGCTGCTCGGTGCCATTGCGCACGAAACGAATCTGGTCGCCGCGGTCGCGTTCGGTGCAAGCGCCTTTCTGATCGTGACACTGTTCGTCGGCGTTACGCGTCCGGCCATCCGCGAAATCGACGGCAAAGCGTTGGCCGCGCGTTGACCTACCCGTTCATATGTTGACGTACCCGTTCACATACAAGAGGAATCAGCAATGAAGATCGGTGTATTCGCCACGTTCATGTCACCGCAATGCACGCCGCAGTTCATCGTCGACTTCGGCCGCCGCGCCGAGTCGGCGGGACTCGATTCCATCTGGATGGGCGAACACGTGGTGCTGTTCGATCGCACCGAGTTCCCCTATCCCGGTTCGCGCGACGGCAAGCTGCCGGTGCTGGAGGGTGGCGGCATGCTCGATACGGTGGCGACGTTCGGCTTTCTCGCCTCGGTGACGAAGACCATCCGCTTCGGCACCGGCACCTTC
>CAZLDA010000682.1:0-2453 GCA_964557875.1 uncultured Pseudomonadales bacterium
TTGAACAGTGATGTGTAGTGCAGTTTCGCCGAACTCTCCGACAGCATCGATGTCAGCTCCATGATCGAGCAAGCAGTTGATGGCTCCGGCATCGCCACCTGCAGCGGCTACGTGAAGCGGCTGATTGCCGAGATTACCTCGGTCGGCGACGCTGCGAAGCTCAAGCTGATCGAACTCCGCAGTTTCTCGCATGCTGTCGAGTACTTCCTCGATGGTGTTGTATTTCCTCTGGCTCATGGAACTGTCGTCCGCAGGAGTAACTTGGTATCCACTCTTCAGGTTTTTCCATGACTCGTCGGAGCCGGAAACACACGGTGGGGACGCCACGCATTATCAGTTCATCTCACTCATCGATCACAGAAGGTACGTTCCCTTAGTGCTTCCGATGAAACGGCATGCTCCGCCGTACTAGCTGGGCTCTACAGGGTTGTTGCTCCTCCTCAATGGCCGTTGTTGCGAGTTCCAGGTTCTTCCGCACCTTATGCCGAAGCTCCCTGTCCTTCGTAGCGATTCTCCGCAGTTGTGTTATTGCCTCCTCGAACCGCGCCAGATCAATGAGCGCATTGGCGGCATTGTACCTCAATGCCGGCTCTTTGGGTGCTCGCTTCAGTGCGTTCGTGTAGTAGCGAAGGGCCATTTTAGGATACTTCAGCTCGTCGTAGCAGTCGCCAATCGCCCACAGCGTCATCCAGTCTTTTCGGTCATGTCTAAGGGCCTTCTTGAATGACGACATGGCTCGGTCCCATCGTTTGGCTTTCCAGTCGGACTGTCCAATCAGATACCAAGCATGATTCAAATCGACACTGTACGGGCTGCCGACTCGTTTCTTGCCCTTTCCCAGCAAAATGGTGGGTACGCGGCGAAAGTCCTTTGATCTAAGAAGCCTGTGCACTTCATCGAAAACGTGCCGAGTGGCGCCGCGGCAACGGCCCGCTCGATTGTTCTTTGTCATGGCATCTCGACCTGTTATTGCGGTCCCCGCAAGTAGCAAGACGGGGTCTGCGGCCGAACGCGTTTGAACGGGGACGCTACTCCTTTTCTTCCACAAACAAGCAAATGTCTTCGCGGAAAAGGGAGGCGTCTCCTTCTTCCACAATCGCACCCCATCACCGTAATTCCATCACTGTAATCCTATATCCGCCATATCGCGATGAATATCGTCGGAGTCTCGTTTGTATACAAGATGACGACGGTACATGGACTCACTTCGCAAATCGTACCGGCACCTAGCGTAAGACCTGCCTCAAATGCATGGTACTTCCCCAAGTCTCCGGCATTGAGTTCGCGCTGCAGGAGCGAACGAAAGTGTCGTTCGTCACTATCGTTTGATCGCCCGAATCCGGCATCGCGCAAATCAACTGCAAAATTTCTCGGCTCTTCATCGATAACGACGGACCAATAGCCACTCGCGTCAATTTCCTTGCGGCCGGCAAGAGCTGCTTGTGTGACACGAGCAGACACGAGCTTAAGATGTTCGCGAAGGAGGACTTCGAGCGAGCGGTTCAACTGCGCGGATCGGTCTTCGAAAAGTATACCGGCGACGAAAACAACGACCGCGGCGGCAAACAACGCTAACATCGTCCCGGCGGTGAACGTTAGCTTCCTTGTCATGGATTGCAACACCCTAGGGGACAAGAAGAGGACGCTTCCCTTTTCCTACGTTGCATCTGCAGTTGAGGTTGACATAAGAGAAGCGTCCGCTGTCACCAGCCGTAACATCACGCACCGCAACCTTCAAAAGCGCCAGGCTCCCTAAACGAACTCAGGTCGGACTCGGCAGCCCCATAAATGGTCTCCAGGGCGGGAGTGCGATCTGGCGTCAGCACAACGACGTAGGTCTCCTTCAAATTGTCCTTCCGTATGACAACTGCTCCTCCATTCCCAGCGACTGCGGTTGGAGTGCAGTAACGGCCTCGCAGCGTCACGCGGCCATTCCGGTCGGTTCTGTCCACCACCGTCACGTGCCCGTATCCGATTTGCTCGACGATGTAGACTTGCTCGTTTGCTGCAGGTGTCCAGTCGTCGTTGCGAAAATAGACCTCGGAGTCGATCGCGATCTTCTCACCTGCCACTTCGCCGGGGAACACGCAGTTGCTGAGACACACGGACAACAGCACGACCCACGTCAGAGCGCGGCGACGAATCATCATCGGGGTCAAGGTCACTCTCCCATGCATCTTGTTTCCGACGCGGCGTTCAAACTTCGGCATGGCTGCCCGAATGATCTGGAATTCACGCGGCAACACCGTCTGGCTCCCTTCGCCATCCGAGACCGGGGCGCAGGCTCACAGAGACACCGACGCCAGGACCAGCATGAGGAAGAACTGTACCACAGGTGTCATGGGCCGACCTCGACCGGCGCATAGGGTCATCGGGCTCACGCCGCCATTCCACCACCGTCACTCGACGCTTGCATTGTTCCTGAAATGATCCTATATAGGAACCCTGGTCAG
>CAZLDA010000683.1:0-2446 GCA_964557875.1 uncultured Pseudomonadales bacterium
GCCGGAACGGCAATGCCGCCCATTTCGCGCGGGTTGTACAGGTCCCACGCCCGCACCACCACGCGGGAAGTGTCACAGAGGATCGGGAACGACAAGCCGAGTTCGCGGCGGAGGCCTTCGGAGCGCTCGGGCGCATCCACCGACAACGCGACCAGCGAAGCCCCCGCCGCGCGGATGGCGGCTTCGTTGCGTGAGTACTCCGCCAACTGACGGAGACAGAACGGTCACCAATGGCCGCGATAGAACACCAGCACGCACGGGCCGTTCGCCACGAGCGAGCCGAGGCTGCGCTCCACGCCGGTGGAATCGCGGAGGGTGAAGTCGATTGCGACGTCGCCTGAGTCAGGCGTCATTTGTCGATCTTCCAGCCGTTCAGTTGGAGTGGATTGGGTGCGATCATCCGGAAACAATGAGAGTTCTACGCGGGAGGGAGTCATGAGTAAACAATCCGAACGCCGTGCCAACGGCATCGATCTGTTGCGGACGCTCGGCGGCGGCAGCTACGACCCCGCGCGCGCGGCCACGGCGATGGTGCGACGTCACGGCGCGCTCGGCACATTTGCGGTCGATCACGTGCTCGGCAATCTGTGGTCGCGGCCGCAACTGTCGCGGCGCGATCGCAGCCTGATCGTGGTGACGTTTCTGACCACCATCGGTTCGATCGAGGAACTGCGTAGCCACGTCGGCGGTGCTTTGCATCACGGCGTCACGCGCAGCGAGATCGAAGAAATCGTATTGCAGGTGGCGGGCTATGCCGGTTACCCGATGGCGATGCAGGCGTCGCGCATCGTCGACGAAGTGTTCTGCGCGATCGATCGGGTGGAGCGGCAACCCGAGCGCGGTGAAGCGAAAGCGAAGGACGATCCGGCGCGTTGGGCCGATGCGACCGACGTATTGCGCACGCTGTTTGCCGGACGTATGCCGTCGAACCCGACAGAGGCACGCGCAGGCCTCGTGAGCGCACTCGGCGGTGTCGGCGAACTCGCGTTCGACTGGGGATTCGGCGCGCGGGGGGCGCGCAACGAACTATCGCGACGCGATCGCTGCCTCGTGACCGTGGCCATCCTCGCGAGACTGGCGCGCGCCGAAGAACTGGCCGTTCACGTGCCGGGCGCACTGAATCACGGCGTGACGCGGGAGCAGGTCGAAGAAGTGATGGTGCAACTCACCGTTTACGGCGGCTTTCCGCGCGCGGTCGAGGGCATGCGCGCGGCGCGCGCTGCGTTCGAACGCATCGATGCACGCAAAAACGATTGAGAGGCGATGAACGTGATGGAGAGCAGTAATGGTCGACGTGGATGAACTGAAGGCGCAGTTCCTGAATCTGGAATTCGACAGCACGAACTTCGTCATCGATCGCGACAAGGCGCTGACGGTGGCGCGCATGTCGGGCGAGACGCGGCCGGAGCTGATCGATGCGTCGCATCCGAATTTTCAGGCGTCGCCCGCGATCATCGCGAGTCTCGCCGCGGGACGCCGGTTGCCGATCAATTTTCCGAAGCTCGGCGGCATTCCGATGGACGGCGGCAAGGCGGTGACGTGTATTGCGCCGGTGAAGCCGGGCGTAGCGCTGAACGGCCGCACGCACCTGCACGACATCTACGCGAAGAGCGGTCGCTCCGGCCGCATGATCTTCATGGTTTCGCGCATGGAAATTCGCGATGCGGCGGGCAATCACCTCGCCACCAGCGACTCGCACATGGTGATTCGCGAGAGGCCCGAAGCATGACGATCAATACCATCGATGATGTCGAATTCGGCGCGGAGCTGCCGGGCTTCGAACCCGACACCTCGCTCGCGTCCGTCGGCCAGTTCGCCGACGCGGTCGGCTGGGGTGCCGGCGCGCGCTTCAAGTCGCATGAAGGGGCGCGCAAGGAAGGTCTGCCGGGCGCGCTGGTGCCGGGAATCATGGCCATGGGATTTCTCACAACGATGATTCACCGCTGGTCGAGCGCGGCGCACGTGCAGCGCATCGATACGGTGTTCCGGGCGCCGCTGATCGCCGACGAACCGTGTGTGTTGTCCGCCGTCGTCACCGACGTGGATACGGACACCGGCATCGTCGAACTCGACGTATCCGTGAAGAACCAGGCCATGGAAACGCGGGTGTTCGGCACGGCCAAGGTCAGTTTCCGGTAGGTCGCATCGTCACTGCAGCTCTTAACAAACTAGTTTACAAAACAAACTAGACGGGCGAAGATCCGCGTCCCCTGGCTTCAAACGGAAGCACGACGATGGATCAAAGCAACATTTCCACGGTTCCGGCCGCGGCGAACCGCCCGCTCGAAGATCAGAACCCGGAGCGCCTGCACGCGCTCGACGCGGTGCGGGGTTTCGCCCTGATGCTCGGTATCGTCTTTCACTCGACGATGTCGTTCCTGCCTTCATCCGGAGAGGGCTGGTTGATCACCGACAAAGACCCGAGCACTACCCTGTCCGTGGTGTT
>CAZLDA010000684.1:0-2445 GCA_964557875.1 uncultured Pseudomonadales bacterium
CTCACGGCCGAACAGGCCCGCGCCTGGCATCAGCGCGCGTTGGATGCCTATGCAATTCCAGGTCTCGGCCGAATGGCGGTCGAACTGGTGGACGGCACCTACATCGGCGATGCGGGAATTCTGCGCAACGACGTCGCGGGCGCCGTCGAAAACGATCTCGGCTACATCATTGACCATCGCTACTGGCGGCAGGGATATGGTCTGGAGGCGGCGCGTGCCTGTCTGGAATACGGCCGCACGTCGGGTCTGCGCCGCATCGTGGCGAACATGGCCGCCGACAACCTTGGTTCTGTGCGTGTTGCGCAGCAGCTGGGCTTTACGCTGGAGGCTCGATTCCGAAATCCGCGCAACCGTGACAAGGAAACGCAGCTGTTCGCGTGGCGCGCGGCGGCAGAGCGATGAGGACGAGGTCTGGTGATCGATGATTGCGCCGCGAGTTGCCTACTCTCATAGGATTCGCGGCGCGCGTTCGTCTACTTGGTGGTCACAGAACCCGTAGATTTGGTTGTCCAAGCGAAGCCGTCTCCCCGATCGGAAACTTGCGTTACTACGCCGCTTCCCGTAGCCCCGGCGTACTTTCCGGTACCGCCGGTGATGAGATAAGGAATCTGCTTCGCGTTCGAAAGACTGCCGACGACGTTGAATGAGGTCCACACGAGATCGCCGGTGTCGTAGACGACCGTGCAGAAGCCTGCCCCTGCAGTCGGCTTTCCGGCCTTGTCGATGTACTCGTCGGCAATGCACCAACCGCTCGTAGCTTCGCCGGTCTTCGCATCCACCAGGGTGACATGGGACTCGCCGCCGCTCATAACCGTCCTGCCGTCAGGTAGGGTGATCTTTTCGGGCAGCTTCGTCTGGACGTTGTAGTTCGTAGAACTGATCTGTTCCGTCGCTGCGAAGGAGTTGAAGCCGAAACTGATCAGTGCAACGCCGGTACAACAAGAAAGTGCCTTGTTCGTTCTGTGCATTTTGCAATCCTCGAAAGAAAGTTGTGGTGACCCGGTCGCCCGGATCGTCGTTCTCGGGTTGACCCACCGCTATCGTCGGTGTCGAAAACTACTGACCTCTATCGTGGTCCACCTCCCAACGGAACACTCAAGGTGCGTAGCAGCGTCCTGCACGAATGTTCCGTTGGGAATCGGTCGTCGTTGATGCATGTGCGGTCGGTTCAGCGTGGTCGGCGAGGCCGCCCACGCTGCTGCTGAGTCACCCGCGAGTCGTTGGCGCGACGATCCAGTAGCCAATCCACAAGTCGGCACGGCATGTCTCGATCGCGTCGAAGCGAGCGTCGATGACAGCGCCTTCCTTGGACTCGTAGTAGTCGGTTTCGCCCTGAGACCAGTTCTTCAGGTCCGGATAAGCACCGACCCAGATGTGGTCACTCTCGCCGCTACCGCCGCGATACGGTGTCCACATGGAAGCGGCGTACGTCCTCAGCGCGGCAGAATCGATCTTCGCGAAGTCGCGCTGCCACAACGCGACGGTCTCGTCGAGTTGCTTCTGCCCGGCGCCGTCTTTGAACTTGCACGCAAAGGTCTCAACGACGGCGTCGGGTTCCCGATCGGCTTTGCCACCGATTGGCGAGTCGCGCACCACCTTAGAGCCGGCGATCATCGCAATGCACGTACCCGTGTCGGCGAACCTGGCTTCCATCGCGGTCATTCCCGGAGCAGCGACATAGTCCGCGAGATCGCGGCTCATCGCGTTGAGATTCGAGTTGTTGTAGCCCCACACATAGTCATACGGCGCGCCCGATCGGAACGGTGTCCACAGGAATATGTTGCCGGCCGGATCGGGCGGGTTCTGTGTTGGGACGTTCATGGTCGCTAGCGCCTCGAGCGTAGCCCAGACGTTGTCCATGTTTTTGCCTGGATTCAGCTTGCAAGCGAAAACGTTGACGATCCCGGGCTGCGTCCGCGACGCATCCTGAGCACTAACGTCGAGCGCGAACAAACCGGTAACGGTCAGCAGAATGACGAATAATCTGTTCATCGTTGTTCCTCGAACGGGTGACGTTCGGGAAAACCCAAGCGCAGCGCTCTACGGACTGGCTTTGAACTGCTGAACTGCGATCGTTGCCCGAGTATTGAGCCTCGATCCTCCCCCCGCGGCGGATCATCTTCCTTCGTTTCGCGCCGCGCAAGGCGATTGAGGCAGCGCACGCGCCCTAGTTGCAGCGTTAGGTTTCTTGGCGACGAGACATGACGTGACGGTACAGGAGTGCAGCGCAGTCGGCGAGTTGGTCAGCGCGATCGCGGTCGCCGTAACGCTCATCTACGTTGCGGCGCAGATCCGGCTCGCGCGTCACGCCGCCGCTCGGGTTATTCAGTCGGCCACGGCGAGACCAATGCCATGAACCTCCTGCTCGCGAGCGACGGCACTTGGTCGACATAATGCTGAAGGCGTGCGATTCGCTGGATGCTATGACAGCCGGACAGCATGTTC
>CAZLDA010000685.1:0-2443 GCA_964557875.1 uncultured Pseudomonadales bacterium
GCTGGGGGGAACGGCGGTCGATCGGCACAACAGTCGCAACCCTCGGAACAGGGCCAGCCATCGCCCAGATCACGCGCGGGCAACGGTCCGGGCGGCAACGGTACGAACCGCGGCGAAGCAACCGGGCGACCGTACTAGCCCGGCCTCACGTTCTTCGCCTGGGTGCGCGCTATGCATGGGCAGAACTTTTCGGACACGTCGCACCACACATCGGTGCACATGTTGAGAACGCCGCATGTCGAGTTTTTCCGTGCAGACTCAACATGGTTACGAACTTGTCCACAACCAACGCAACGACCATCCACCGCGAAATCACCGGGTTATCCCAAGGTTATCCACCGGCATCGTTCGGTTATTTCACTTCCCGAAACGTGATCGAGTGATAAGGTGTCTCTCACGGATGCGCGGCACGAGCCACCCGGAAACGGGTCCCAAACGACCAAGCAATCCGCCCAGGCCCTGCCAGGCCAGGGTCGCCCAGGCAAAGGCGGCTCAAGGGCAACGATCCCTGCGTACACAGGGGTTACGCGCCCGATCTTCTGATGGAGTCGGTCACTCCGTTAGAGGCGACGCAGCAAAGCGTCGTTAAATAAAGGACTCGATGAGTCGATGGCTGGACACCGTCCGAAGACGTTCGGGCAAGGCTACCAACCAATACGAAACCCCGCTTCGGCGGGGTTTCTCTTTTTGGCGCGCACGATGTCGGCTAGCATTCTCTCCCGGGTCGTAATCGCGGCCCGCCACCAAAAAAAGACCTGGGAGAAAGAAAACATGAACACATCCTTCGCACGACTCGTGCTCGCGTTGATTGCCTGCGTGGCAATGGGGAGTGCTGGCGCCGCGGAACACAAGGGGCTTGCCGGAACGAGCTGGCAGCTCCTGCAACTCGGTCCGAACGGAGCGTTGTCGGAAAACCTGCCGACGCTCACCTTCTCGACCGACGGCAAGGTGTCCGGCAGCGGCGGCTGTAACACCTTCACGGGTTCCGCCACCGAGTCCGGCATGAACATCAAGTTCGGCGCTATCGCTGCCACCAAGAAGGCATGCTCCGAACAGGTGAACGCGCAGGAAGCGACGTACTTCAAAGCACTTGAACAGGCGCAGACCTTCGAGAATCGCGCAACCAGCCTGCTGATCAATACCAAAGCCTTCAACGAACCGCTGTCGTTCGTGCCCGCTAAGAAGTGAGTCTTCAGGGGCGGCTCACACCGCCCCTTATTCAAGCCGTTAACAGGAGGCTCGATGCCGATCGCAGAACTTCGCGGCACCCGCCTCTACTACGAGGAATACGGCAACGGATATCCACTGCTGTTGTTCGCCCCGGGCGGCATGCGCTCGACCATTTCGTTCTGGGCGCGCTCTCCGTGGAACCCGATCGAGACGCTTTCCGATCGCTTTCGCGTGATCGCGATGGATCAACGCAACGCGGGGCATTCCACTGCGCCCATCCACTCCGGCAACGGCTGGCACAGCTACACCGCCGATCACGTTGCGCTGATGGATCACCTCAAGATCGACCGCGCGCACGTGCTGGGCGGCTGCATCGGCGGCCCCTACTGTCTCGGCCTCATGCAGGCCGCACCCGATCGCGTCAGCGCCGCCGTGTTGCAACAGACAATCGGTTACGACGGCGAGAACCGGCCGGCCTTCTACGACATGTTCGACGGTTGGGCGAACGACCTGAAACCACAACGGCCCGATGTCGACCCACAGGCTTGGCAAGCCTTCCGCAACCGGATGTACGGCGGCGACTTCGTCTTCAGCGTCAGCCGCGATTTCGTCCGCTCGTGCAAGATTCCGATGCTGGTGCTGCTCGGCAACGACCGCTATCACCCTTCCGTGACGTCGCGGGAAATCGCAGAACTGGCGCCGAACGCCGAACTCGTCGAACACTGGAAGGAGCCCGAAGTGATCGGGCAGACCGTGGAACGCGTGCGGTCGTTCCTCACGCTGCACACACCACAGCAGCAGGCCACATAGCGTTCATGCCGTTCACCGCGCGATTTACCGAGAGAGAGGCGCACACGGCATGACGATTCGCAATCTCGAATTCGTACTCAAGCCGTGCTCGGTTGCGCTGATCGGCGCGTCGCAGCGCGAGAATTCCGTCGGCCGCATGTTGTTCGAGAATCTGCTCGCAGGCGGCTTCGACGGTCCTGTCATGCCGGTCAACCCGCACGACGACGCAATTCTGGGTCATGCGGCATATCGATCCATCGCCGATCTGCCCAGCGCGCCCGATCTCGCGGTAATCGCCACACCTGCGCCAACGGTGCCCGCGTTGATCGACGAACTCGGCAAACGCGGCACGAAGGCGGCCGTGGTGATTTCAGCCGGCTTCTCCGAACAGGGCAACGAAGGCGCGGCACTACAGCAGCGCATGCTCGATGCCGCGAAGCCGCACCTCTTGCGAGTCGTCGGGCCGAACTGCGTTGGCGTGCTC
>CAZLDA010000686.1:0-2434 GCA_964557875.1 uncultured Pseudomonadales bacterium
CGTCGCAAGATCTCCATCGATGAACTCATCGGTGGAATAGCGTTCGTCCCAGGTCACGGAATGCCCGTCGAGCAACGACGACCAGGCGTCGCGCATCGCAGCAACCAACGCCGAGACCGAAAACGTGTGCCGCTCGCTCAGCTCACCGCGCACGAAGACGAGCGCGTTGCGGATCTGATGCTCGATCGCTTGCAGGCTGCTGCGCAGGCGCTCGAGCCGTGCGCGCACTTCGCTGCCGCTTTCCGTCATCAGCAAATGCTCTACCGACAAACCCGCGACCGTCAGCGGATTGCGAATCTGGTGCGCTAAGGCCGCCTGCGCTTCGACGACGATGAACATCGCGTCGTTCTGCGGGGCGGACCGTTTCGTATGGTTCGATTCAGCGGCGATCATCTCGCGTTCCTCGTTGGCGTTCAGGCGACGTCGGAGCGTTGCAGGCCGTACTTGCGCATCTTCTCGACCAGGGTGGTGCGACGGATGTGCAAGCGGTCGGCTGCGCGCGCGACCACCGAGTCGGTGTCATCCAGCGCCTGACGAATCAGGCTGCGCTCCAGCCGGTTCAGGTAATCCTTCAAATCGATGCCATTCACCGGGAGAGACGGCGGACGATCGGGGTCGATCAGCGCATCGTTGCCGATACGTTCGACCGATGACTCTCCCATTGCTTCTGTGGGGCCCTGCGCTCTGATCTTGCCGGGCAGGTTTGCGATGCCAACGACGCTGCCGGGGTGCGCGATCGCCATCCGTTCGACCAGATTGGCGAGTTCCCGGACGTTGCCGGGCCACGAATAGCTCTCGAATGCCGCCATGGCTGCCGCATCGAAGCGAACGGACACGCGTTGACGCGCTTCGACCTCAGCCGACAACGCGCTGACGAGCGCGCCGATGTCACCGGCCCGTTCGCGCAATGCGGGTAGCGCGATTGGAAACACGTTCAGTCGATAGAACAGATCCTCGCGGAATTCGCCGACCCGGATCATTGCCTCGAGGTCGCGATGCGTCGCCGCGATGACTCTGACGTTGCACTTGATGGTGGTGCTGCCGCCGACCCGTTCGAAGCAGCGCTCCTGCAGAACTCGTAGCAGCTTCACCTGCATCGACATCGGCAGTTCGCCGATGTCGTCCAGGAACAGAGTGCCGCCGTTCGCCATCTCGAATCGGCCTGGCTTGCTGGTAAGAGCACCCGCAAAGGCGCCCTTCTCGTGGCCGAACAGTTCGCTTTCGAGCAATTCCGACGGAATGGCGCCGCAATTGAGCGGCACGAAGGGTCCGTCGGAACGATGCGATGCACGATGCAACGCCCGTGCGACGATTTCTTTCCCGGTGCCCGATTCGCCCGTGAGCAACACCGTCAGGTCGCGGCCCGCAACTTTGCCCATCGATTCGCGCAACGCGTTCATTCGCGCGCTGCATCCAATCAGATCTGCGAACTTCAACGTCTCTTTCTCGGTGGGCGGCCAGTCGAAGCCCTGTTGCTCCCGGAATTGCGCCGCCGCATGAAGGGCCGACAGCAGTTCATTGAGCTGCAACGGAAGCGTGAGGCTCGCCACCGCCACATCATCCTGCGTCGTCGGCCCGATGCGGATGACGGGCACGCGGAGGTCGCTCACCGCCCTATCGGTGCAGACGGTTCCGATGTCGTCGGGCATGTGCAGCACGTCCGCGATCCGTACCACCGTCTCGCCGACGAACTCGAGCCGCTCGACCACATGCCGCGCCGTCTCGGCGTCGTCGATCCTTACCGCTACCCGTAGTCGACTCATCGTGCCCCACGCTCAAGTTGGCTCCGTTCGAAGTAAAGTACGCAAAAGCAATAGGTCAAATTCCCGGCGGTACCCGTCGCAACGCACGCCGGTTTCCCGTCTCGTCTTCGAAACGTCGCGCAAGGGCGTGCCATAATGCGTGCGCCCCCTTGCCCCACCCCCAAATCGGAAAATGATCGTCTGCCACCGCCATCGCTTCATATTCATCGCCACCCGCAAGACTCGCGGCGCGGCAATCGAAGCGGCGCTGGCCACATTTTGCAGCGATGGCGACATCGTGACCGGACTCTCAGCTGCCAACGATGCGACGCAGGTGCGCGCTGCGTCGAGCCGCAGCGCTGCGATCGCCATGACGCGTTATCGACCGTTCGACTGGTTGCGCTCGGTGTTGCGCGGTGAACGAGCGCGTCTCGACAAGCACATGGGCGCCGCCGAGATTCGGAACCTGCTGGGTGACGAAACGTGGAACAGCTACTTCAAGTTCTGCGTGGAGCGCGATCCGTGGGAAAAGGCGGTGGCGCTATACGAGCAACGCACGCGCCACAAGAAGCCGCGCCCGACGCTTGCTCAGTTCCTCACTGAAGCGCGGCCCGCGTCGCTCTCGAACTTCGACCTGTACAGCATCGAAGGTGCGCTTGCGGTCGATCGGGTGATCCGATACGAGCATCTCG
>CAZLDA010000687.1:0-2174 GCA_964557875.1 uncultured Pseudomonadales bacterium
ATCCTGCAGTGGGACGAAAACCTCGACATCGGTTCCGACACGCTGACCGGCGTGAACGACGCCGATTATCAGCCCCCGTTCGCGTTCAACGGCACGATCGACAAGATCACGCTGACGATCGATCGGCCGCAACTGACGCCGGCGGACGAGCAGAAGTTGCGGGAGGCGGCGCAGGCGCTGCACGCGAGCGAATGAGCCTGTTGGCCACGTTTTGTATGGTGACGTGTCTTGTCTGATTTGTGGCGAAAGCCGGCGGCGCCGATCGAGCTCGACGACGGTTGGTCGGTCGATTGCGAGTATCGGATCGTCGCCGGCCGCGTCGAGTTGCGCGTGAGCGGTTTCGGTTACTCGATCAAAGACCTGGTGAAGGACGAGGTCGAACGCGAGGCATTGCTCGGGCGTCTGGTTCGAGGGTTTTTCGAGAAGCGCTTGCCGCCGAAATGAGCGACCATCGGCGCCCCGAAACGATCCTCGACGACAATGCTGAAGCTATACGACGATCTTGCTGCCTGGTGGCCGCTGTTTTCGCCGCCGGAGGACTATGAAGAAGAGGCTGCCTTCTACGGCGCGCGCCTGCTCGAAGCAGGCGATGGGCCGTGTGAGTCGCTGCTCGAGCTGGGCAGCGGCGGCGGCAACAATGCGTCCTTCCTGACGGGCTGGTTCAGCCGCATGACGCTGGTTGACCCGGCCTCAGGCATGCTTGCGCAAAGCCGTCTGTTGAATCCCAGTGCCGAGCACGTCGAAGGCGACATGCGCACCGTGCGGCTCGGAAAAACGTTCGATCGCGTGTTCGTTCACGATGCGATCTGTTACATGACGACGCGGGATGACCTGCGACGCGCGCTCGAGACGGCATTCGTGCATTGCCGTCCCGGCGGTGGCGCGGTGTTCGCGCCGGATCACGTGCGCGAGAACTTTCGCAGCGGCAGCGATCACGGCGGCGTGGACGATGCTGCGGGAACGCGGGGCGTGCGATTCATCGAATGGTCGTGGGATCCCGACCCGAACGATGAGACATGTATGGTCGACTACGCAGTGATGCTGCGCGACGGCGAGACAGTGGAGGTGGAGCACGATCGCCACCTCGAAGGATTGTTTGCGCGCGACACGTGGTTGCGTCTGCTCGAAGACGTCGGCTTCCAGGCGCGCGTCGTGCCGTTCGAGCATTCGGAGCTCGAACCCGGTAGTTACGAGATTTTCGTGGCCAGGAGACCCCGATGAGCGCGACCGAAATCGCGATGTTCTCGTTGCTGTCGATCATCGTCGGTTCGGCGATTGGAATCGGGATGGGCCGATTGCTGCCTCATCATCACCTCGAATCCGATTCGAAGGATGTGGTACGGCTCGCGATGGCGATGATCGGCACGATGACCGCGCTCGTGCTTGGTCTCGTGACCGGTGCCGCGAAGGACACGTTCGACACGGACGACGAAGCCGTCAAACACACGGCCGCTTTGCTGCTGATGCTCGATCGGGACCTCGCGAACTACGGGGCGGAAACGAAACCGATCCGGGACGGGCTGCGGACGCTTGTGGGCGTGAAAGTGGACCACATCTGGAGCGATTCGGGGTCTGAGATGCGCGGCGCGCATTCGGCAAGCGGCGGCGATAGACTGACTGCAGCAATACTGGACCTGACGCCGACGACAGACGCGCAACGCTGGTATCGGGACCAAGCACTCGCAGCCTGCATCGAAATCATGCAGACGCGCTGGTTCGTGTTCAACGGATCCAGCCGCTCGGTGCAGATGGTCTTTCTGATCGTGATGGTCTGCTGGTTGAGCGTGCTGTTCGGCAGCTTCGGCTTGTTCGCGCCGACGAATACGACCGTTGTGGGCGCGTTGTTCCTGTGCGCGGCGTCGGTCTCTGCCGCGATCTTCCTGATTCTCGAGATGGACGATCCGTTCACCGGCCTGATGCGCATATCGGACGTGCCGATCCGATATGCGCTTGCGCAGATGGGGCAGTAGCGGCTATTCGAAGCCCGCTATTCGAAGCGGAGCAGCACGCGCGTGTACCAGGTGGTATCGAGCTTGTCTCTGTCGGGCGCGGGGTAGCTGTTGTAATCGTTGTGCACGCCGAGCCGTACCGTCCATTGCGACGATGCGATCGGCATGACGAACGCGGAGTCGAGCGAGACGAGCTAGTTGACGAAGTCCTGCAGCTGCTGCGAA
>CAZLDA010000687.1:2184-2433 GCA_964557875.1 uncultured Pseudomonadales bacterium
GAGCGACAACCACGGCTTCATCGTCCAGCTGTGTGCAACGCCGCTGTCGAGCGTGGCCGAAGAATCGTCCTCGATGTCGGTCGTATACGATTCGTTCCGATAGCCTAGGCCGAGCCAGAACCGCAACGTGCGTTCCTCGCTGTGAATGGGCCGCCACGTTCCGCCTGCTGCCAGCGTGGTGCGCAGATCGATGTCTTCGAACTTGTCCTTCTCGAGTTCGCCACGAACGTACCAGCCCCAGGGAACGGT
>CAZLDA010000688.1:0-2389 GCA_964557875.1 uncultured Pseudomonadales bacterium
CGGTCCGGCGTGGGTCCGTGTTGCGCGAGATTCGAGGGGTCGATCCGCCGCGTCCGCGCGTGCCCCTCGCGCCCCGTGATTCCCTGCACAGGGAGCTTCATGTGTTCGTCGATCAGGATCGCCATGTCGCGTTCGTCTCTCCGCGTTGATTGCTTACCTGCGGCCTGTTTTCCTGGCCGACTTTTTCGCCCGCTTCGCCGCGGCCTTGCGGGCGGCGGCCTTCCCGCCCGCTGACTTCTTCGCGTTCGCCGCCGCGCGTGTGTTCATGGTCAGGATCGACTTTTCATAGATCTCGATGTACTTTCTGGCCGGTACGCGCCGGATCGCTTCCCCGATCACGTCCAGTGCCATTTAGTGCGACCCCTGTTGGTTGCGCCGCCGCGCCCACTCGCGCGCGTCGGAACTCGAGACCCATTCAATGGCATTCGCGAGCAGCAGCCGGTAGTGCGGATTCTCGTACGCGCGCGGATCGTCGCCGCACTGCAGATACACGATCGGGCTGTTGCGATAATGCTTCGCCCACCCGATCAGATCGCTGCCGCGTGCGTGCTCCCAACCTTCATTCGAGAACATCTTGCCTTCGCGCACCACTTTCGCCGCGGAATAGAAGTTGTCCCGAACGAACGCGTGGTTGCTGCGCAACAGCGGCACCACGTCGTTCTCATACACTTCGTACAGGTACAGCTCGTCTGTGATCGAGAACGTCTTCGGCACATCGCGTGTTACGGGATGGTCGGCAACCACGCTAACCTCGTGCGTCACCCCGTGCCGATAACCCGAATCCTGTCGCCGCGTACCCCGTAGTTCCCCTGGTAGATACAGGAACCGGCCTCCGACAATCTCGGCGTATTCCGGCCACGCCGGCCATCCCGCCACGGCGTGATGCAGGAACACCAGGCCGATTCCCGTATCCAACAGTTCCTCGATGTTGCGCTTGAGCTCTGCGGGCGGTTCGAGGAAGTCGGGAGGGCCGTCATTGCGAAAACGAATGCCGGGCATGTCGTAAAGCACGAATGCGTCGTACGGCTTGCCGAGTTTTGGCTCGAAGAAAACCTGGGCGGCGGGCTGTTCGACGTGTGTCCAGTTGACGCCGGCCAACGAGTCGAACACCTCGAAGAACGCATCTCGCTTGAAAGGATGTCCCTTCGTAATCAGCAGTATTTCTTTGTCGCGCACGAATTCTCCCCCTACAATCTTCCGGACATCAGCGGAGCCAATATGTCGCGCCCCTTGCCAGACTCGAGTTCGAACCGGACCTGGCAGCAGACGAAAAGTCAGAACACCCGCAACACGATTCTCGATGCGGCGATCCGGTGCTTCTACCGATTCGGGTACAACAATACCACCACCGAGAAGATAGCCAACGAGGCCGGTGTGTCTCGCGGCGCGATGCTCCACCACTTCCCGTCGCGCGCCGATCTGATCAAAGCCGCGGTGCTGCATCTCAACTTCAAGCGGTTGGAACTCTTCCAGCGCGAAGAGAGCACGGTGCAAAGCGACGCCACCCACAGTCGCGTCGAAGAAGGCATCGACACGTACTGGCGGCAACTCAACACGCCCTACTTCGTCGTTTTTCACGAACTGCAGATTGCAGCGCGCACCGACCCTGAACTGTATGCGGTGCTCATCCCCGCCATCGAGGAGCTCGACCGTGCATGGGCGGTAACGGTGCGCGAGATTTTCCCCGATCTCGCGCTGTCGCCCGAGATCATCCGAGCGAACTGGCTGACGCTGCTGCTGCTCGAGGGCATGGCGGCCAATCTGCACACGCGCAAACTGACGAAAGTCTCCGACGATCTGCTCGAGTGGCTGAAGGCGGAATTGCGTCGTTTGTTCGGCGATGTGCTGACATCGGTCGATCGCGAATCGGCGAAAAACGTTGCACCGAAACGGCCGAAAACGCGGGCCAGGAAGCGCGCCTCGAAAACATGACAGTCTGACTGTTTTGTGATGTACTCCGGCGTCGCCGCGGTTGAACCGCGAAGCCGACGATCTGGAGAAGTTCATGTCCGCCGCAAAACAAATCCCCATCGCCGAGGGCCTTTTCACGTGGCCATCCAACGACCCTCGCCTGTTGGGCAGCCGCTGCAACGCGTGCGGCATCGTGACGTTTCCGGCGCAGAAGAGTTGCCCGGCATGCTCCGGGCAGAACGTGGAAACGATCGAGCTCGAACGCCGCGGCACGTTGTGGACGTGGACGATTCAGGGATTCCTGCCGAACCGTCCGCCGTACATCGGCCCCGAAACACCCGAGACGTTTCGACCGTTCGGCGTCGGCTACGTCGAGCTGCCGAATCAGGTGCGCGTAGAAAGCCGCCTGAAGTGCAAAGACCCCTCCAAGCTCCGCATCGGTATGGAGATGGAACTGGTCGTCGAGAAATACATCGAG
>CAZLDA010000689.1:0-2387 GCA_964557875.1 uncultured Pseudomonadales bacterium
CTGTCCGATCGCCTCGAGCGCGGGCAGCAGAACCGCGCGGTGATACTCCGTGTTGTTGCCGCGTTTCTGCAGCATGCGCACGGCGATCGGAATCGCCTTCGGCGCCAGCAACTCGATTCCCATCAGGGTTTCCTGGTCGCTATGGCGAATCCAGCGTGATACCGCGATGCACCAGCGCGCGTCGTCGCGTTCGCGAACGGCCAGCAGTTCACCCGTCTGCAATTGTGCAGGTAGCGGCGTCAGCCACCGCACGCAGTATCCGGCCGGACTGGTATCGATGATCTCGGTGTCGTAGTACGGGTAGCTCGCCTCGACCACACCCCGCGGTTGCGCGCGGCGCCTGTTCAGCAGAATCCGGCTCGGGTCGTCGATGTTGGGGTTCACCGGAATCTTCGCGCCGCGCAGGTCGAATGCGTTGTCCCAGACATCGCCGCGACGCGTCGAGGGTTGGGCCGCCTGATCGTGCATGAACGGATTGATCTCGCGGCGCAGCAGTGCTTCGGTGGTGCCGAGCTGGTCGGCGAATTCGACACCTCCGGAGATGTAGTAGTGCATGGTGCGCAGGCCGATGCAGATCTTCATCGGGCCGGTCGAGCGTGAGCGCCGGAACGACCTCTTCTTCATTACGCCCCATGCATGTGCCAGGTGGCGCAGCAGGTCGACACCGATGTAGTCCGGCACTGGAACGTCGGAGGCCATCTCCGCGAGATAGGCCTCGAGTTCGTACACCAGCACGTCGGTACGGATGCCGCGCAGCCGCTCGCCGGTGTGGCTACCGAGTTCGCGGTAGCTCGGCGGCGAATCGGCGTCGAGGTCGACGACGAACAGGGTGTCGTCGGCGGGCGCGCCGATGGTAATCCGCGGCGTCCATTGATCGAGCGCGTTGAAGACCGCCGACAGATCCTTCTGGCGTAGTTGGTTGGGCTTCGCCACAGCAAGCAGCGCGATGCGCAGATAGACGTCGGCAAGCGTCAGCATGCCGCCGCCGCGACTCTGTTCGTCGTTGTACGCGTTCGTTGCAATGCCGAGGTCGTCGGCCAGACGGTAAAGCTGGTTCAGTTCGTACCAGGCCTTCGGCGGCGCGTCGGTATAGAACTCGTAGGTTCGCAGCAGCGCACAGGACAGATCGGCGGCGGTTCGGTGCATCGCGTGGCCGAGCAAGTCCTTCAGCGGATCGGTCAGTTCTTCGAGAGCCAGCACGTCGCGTACCACTGCCTTGTAGCCGAGCACGAGCTCCCTCTGCACCGATTGCGCCAGTTGCGCATGACCTTCTCCGGCGGCCGACGCGCCGGCCGCGGTGCGATCGAGACGCGCGCAGATGTAGTGCGTCGAGGGGCGGATGGTTTCGAGGCAGTTGAAACGCAACTCGGGTTCGGTGGTGATGCGCGCGAGTTCGGTTGCCGCCTTCAACAGCTGGTGAGCCGCCTCGAACGTGTGTGCCATCGGCAGACGAAACACCCATTCGGCGAGCGCAGTCGGATTGGTATCGCACATGCTCAGCCCGGCGAAGGTGCTCTCGGGGACGATCAGTCGCAACGAGTGGTCGCTCATGGGTGCGCAGGGCGGTGCTGATGGCTGCAGTATAGAAGATGCATCATGGCTTTTCGGAACGCGGTCACCACCCTTTGTGTGGGGAGGTTGTGAGAGTGCTATGTCGACGCGACGATCTGCTTGGCATCGAGTCCGGGTACCTCGCGTGCGAGTCGCGGCACCAGATATCCAGGCAAACGTGCACGCAGCGCGGCGATCAGCGCGAGACCTTTCTCTTGCGAAACATCGAAGTGATGCGTGCCTCGCACACGATCCGGTAGGTGCAGGTAATACGGCAATACGTGGTTATCGAACAACCGCTGCGACAATTCCTCGAGCGAATCGACGTCGTCGTTCACGCCCGCCAGCAACACGCTCTGGTTCAGCAGCGCAACGCCGCCGCGATGCAGTTCCGCCAGCGCGTCCACGAACGAACCGACGACTTCGTTCGGATGGTTCACGTGCAGCACGATCGACATCGCCGCACGCGTGTCGCGTAACAGCTGCACGAAGTCGACCGTGACGCGCTCGGGAATCACCACAGGCAGGCGCGTATGGATGCGGATTCTGCGCACGTGTGGAATGGCATCGAGTCGCGCGACGAGCCGCCGCAGCGGAGCGTCTTTCAGCATCAGTGGATCGCCGCCCGAAAGGATGACCTCGGAGAGGGTCGCGTCTCGTTCCACCGCGGTCAGCGATGGAAACGCGACGGCCTGCTGGTGGTCCGCATACGGAAACGAGCGGCGGAAGCAGTAACGACAATTCACCGCGCAGGCCGGGGCGGCAATCAACAGCACGCGTCCGCGATACTTCTGGATCACGCCGGGCGCCAACGTCGCAGAAGCTTCTTCCAGCGG
>CAZLDA010000690.1:0-2382 GCA_964557875.1 uncultured Pseudomonadales bacterium
AGCATGTACCTGTACAACCGCTGGAAGAGCGAAGCGCAAGGCAATCTCAAGGCGCTGATCCAATTCCTGCGCGATCACGCCGACTCGCGACAGCTGTTGCGCATCAGTGAAATCAAAGATCCGCGAGCCTTTGCGGAAGCGTTGGCGGCCGACCGCGTACTCGGGCCACTGTTTCGCGAGCGGTTCAGCCACGAAGGCAAAAAACTTCTGAACATTCGCGGCCTGCGCGACAAATCCGATGGTTATCTGCGACATCAGCTGACGGCCGAGATCAACCTTGCGCTCACCGACGACCGTCTGTCGGACCTCATCGACGATACGCTGCTGTCGACGCGGGTGAAGACGATGCTGGCGGAGCGACGTTCCGACGTCGCTGTGAACCGGCAGATACTCGACGACCGCTATTCGTCGCATCTCGGCGGCCAGGAAGTGGCGGCACCCATCGCGCAACCGCGTGACGTGACGGTGCTCGACGTGCTCGTCGACGACTCGCTGAGGGAGGACTTCGTCACCGAGTGCGAGAACCTTCTGCTGTTCGACTCGGTTTACGACCAGATCATCGAGCACCTCGACACCATCGCGGAAGAGGCCGAGTCCACCCGTGCGCTGTCGAAGCGCACCATTACGAAGTTGCTGGACACGACGCTCGCGCAGGCGGCACGCAGCGCGGTGAACGGCAATGCTGGAACAGCATCAGGCGAAGAGGTGGTAGAGCGGTTGCGCGGCCAGTTCTTCCGCTGGTTCCTGCGCGTGGCGGATACCCCGCGCAGCACCGACTTCTTCCGCGCGGTGGAAGAATGGAAGAAGACCAGCTTCCCCCACTTGTCGGATACGCTGTTCGTCGTCGTGACGTTCCTGTTCGAGCGACTGCTCGGCATGCATCTGCAGTCGGAGAAGGACCGCCGCCGCTACGACGGGCGCATCTCACCGCGCGCGATCGGTCGCCGTAAGGACTTCTGGAACCGTCTCACCATTGCGTATCGCGACTTGCGTATTCAGGAAGTGGTCGACGAGTACAAGGGGCGAAAATCCACCGGCTACCGCGCGCTGATCGACACCTTCTTCACCGACTTCGAAGAACTCTACAGCGACCTGCTCAGCTCCGACCCCTGCGAATTCCCCGGCTTTCGAATCTCCATCGAAAGCGCGCTCAAAGCCAAGATTCCCCCTTGCGGGATCGTTACCGGCATCGGCACGTTCAACGACGGCGCCGGCGGGGTTCGCGTCGGCGCGGTCATTTCGAACATCGATTTTCAGGCCGGTGCATTCGACATGGCGAGCGCCGAGAAATTCTGCAAGTTGCTGGTCGACTGCGCGGAACGGCAATTGCCGGTGATCGGCTTCATCTCGTCGGGCGGCATGCAGACGAAGGAGGGTGCCGGCGCGCTGTTCTCGATGGCGGCGGTGAACGATCGGATCACGCGTTTCGTGCGCGACTCGGAACTGCCCGTGATCATGTTCGGCTTCGGCGATTGCACGGGCGGCGCGCAGGCGAGCTTCGTCACGCATCCCCTTGCGCAGACTTACTATTTCAGCGGGACGAATATGCCGTTCGCCGGCCAGATCGTGGTGCAGTCGAACCTCCCCTCGACGTCGACGTTGTCGAACTACCTGTCGGTAGTGCCAGGCGCGATGCAGGGTCTCGTGCGGCATCCGTTCTTCGACGATCTCGACGACCGGCTGCGCAAAATCGACCCGGAGATTCCGCTGCCTACCGAAACCGCGGTGGAGGTCGTACACCGTGTAATGCTCGGCTCGCTTTCGATGGAGCGGCCGCAACTCGGCGGACGGCGACCGAAGTTCCGCGACCGCGACCTGGTACGGCCGGTGGAACGCGTGTTGATTCACGCGCGCGGCTGCACCGCGGTGAAACTGATCCGCGTCGCCCAACGCAACGGCATCGAAGTGGTGCTGGTGCAATCCGACCCCGATATGGATTCGAAATCGGTGGACATGCTGACAGAACGCGATCGTGTGGTTTGCATCGGCGGCAATACGCCTGACGAGAGCTATCTGAACGCGATGAGCGTGTTGCGTGTTGCAGAGCACGAACGCGTCGATTCGCTGCACCCCGGCATCGGCTTTCTCTCGGAAAACTCCAGCTTCGCCGAGCTATGTCGCAGCCATGGCATCAACTTCATCGGCCCGCCGGTCGCGAGCATGGAAGCGATGGGCAACAAGTCGAACGCGATCAATACCGCGCTGCGACTCGAAGTACCGGTGGTTCCGGGAAGCCACGGCATTCTGACGAACGTCGAACGCGCCGCCGAGGTAGCCAACCAGATCGGTTACCCCGTGCTGATCAAGGCGGTGCATGGCGGCGGCGGAAAAGGCATTCAGGTGGTCGAAACCCCTGACGACTTCCACGAAACGTTCCATCGC
>CAZLDA010000691.1:0-2379 GCA_964557875.1 uncultured Pseudomonadales bacterium
CCTTATCTGTGTCGTTATATGGATTAGATGGACTGCCAGCATTATACAAGCGAGCCCGCATAGCTCACTTGCAATCAAGCTCCACTATGGATTCAACCCCCTCGTCTTCGACAAATCCCAGCTTATGTTCGAACCGTTGACGATACCTCGCACTTCCCTGCCAAGGTGTCTCTCGATAACCGGTCGCCACGGCACCAAAGTAAACCCACCGCCGTCATCGATCATTGCGAAGCGGCCACTATTGAGCATCAGCGAGCGGCGATAGATCCCGGATACGCGCTGGCCGTTTGAAGCGCGTCGATAGCTCAATCCAGATTCCGCCGCAATCGATTTCGATACGCCGTCCAACTCTCGTTCGCGAAGTGACGCGAGTAGATTTCCGCGCAGAACAATCTTAGTTGCCCGTCGATCCACAAACCCTTCGTCGGCCAAGAATGCGAGCCGCTGGCGAAGCGCGCTACGAGCCTCTGAACCGAATCCAGATTCGGAAACACCTATCGGATCTTTTGCAAGTTGATGGTCAAGCCAGGTCGCGCCGATGGCGCGTATCTGCTTCTCGATAGGGAGGTGACTCGCCAGTTGGACATCAACGCCGCCGATTTGTTTTGCATCGTATTCCCGCCCTTTAATGGGCAAGTCCGGAGGCACGCGCCACACTCCCGACTCCACTCTTTCGACAATGCCGGCGCGTCGCAGGGCTTCGAGTCGGCGCTCATGAGTAGCAACAAATGCCTCAGGTTTATGGCCCCGGATTGCCGACGCACGAGCCTTCTCGAGATGCTTCTCAGCGCGATAGATACCTTCGTTCGCGAGCGTGACGATAGTTTGATCTACGGCGCGAGGTCTACTACCAGCGCGCACTTCAACGATACCGCCGACGGGTAATCCGGTGACGTCAGCCTTTTCCGGAAGGACGATGTAATGACCCTTCCCGTCAATACCGTCGACAATCAGGTACTGGCGATCAGTCAATTCGTCTGCAAGCCCCTTCGCCGCCACTCTCCCCACAATGTTCGTCTTCAGTTCTCTCGGCTCGACAACAACAAACTCGCGACGCGTTGTGGTGAACGTGCGCTGCATCGTTCGGATAATGTCACCGCGCTCGCCCATCGCGCGGAGAAAATGCTCGGCCCGAGAATTGATGTGCCATAGGCCCGTGGCGGATTCTTGTGCGAGACCCATCTTGTCGAGTTGCTGTAGACGTCCGATCTTTAGCGAACGCCGAGCTCGCTCGGCATCGGTCACGGGAACAACGCGAAGGTCAATCAATCCCTGGCGCGCATCGTGCTGAATATCGCGGTCCAAATTGGTCCATCGTTCCTGGGTCATCTCACGAGTGAGGCTCTCCTCTATCTCGCGCGAAGTGCGCGGTCCCAACCATTCCGTGATCACTTCCGACGCACGCTGACGCATGCCGTACGAAATGTAGTCGCGCGCGATGACTAGGTTCTCGCCACTGGTGTCGACACCGCGCAAGACGATGTGGGTATGCGGGTTCTCCGTGTCCCAGTGATCGACGGCGACCCAGTCAAGCCGCGTGCCCAAATCCTTCTCCATCTGAGTCATCAGATCGCGAGTGAATCCTTTTAAGTCGCCTAGCTCCGTTGCATCCTCGGACGAGACAATGAACCGAAATTGATGCCGATCATTGCGCCCCTTCGTCTCGAATTTCTGGGTATCGACATCGTCGGCATCAGGACCGTAGGCTCGCCCCGGCTTTCCGTCCGTCGTTACACCATCGCGCTCGATGTACGAAAGGTGCAGCTTTGTGGAATGAGGTACAACACGTTTGAGAATCACAAGCCGCGTCTTGATAACCACGCGTCTTGATTGCGGTGCGCTGGACCGGTCAGCAATGCGCATTGCCACGTAACCACGGCCGTGTATTGGGCCGCGTGGCCGGCGCGCAGACGAATGTCGGCGAGCACCCGGCGGGCCGGCTTCTGAAACGGACTTCAGAACGCGTGAAATGAATCGCCCACCTTGTGCGTCACCCCGCGATCGTGGGCGACCGGGCCTCAAACGAAAATCATCGTCTCGACTCGTCATAGGTACTCACTCGCACAGAGGCGCATTGCAGCGTAATAGGCACGTGAAACTTTCTATCGCGGCGCGGACCTACCGAAAAATGCGGCACCACGAGCGCTATCTGGGGTGCCATCAAAACCAACGTGCAGACAATCACTTGGCGCGCGACCGTGCCAGCGCCCTTTATCTTGCCCTCGCTCCGAAGCGCTGAGGTACCCCATCCGCTCCTTCGCTCCGCCAATCTCGACCTGCACATCGGCTTGCCATCGCCGCGCATTCCGTGCACCGCGACGATGGTCGGTCGAACGCAATTCACGTGAGATGTAGGGAGCACTGAGATCACCAGGTCCA
>CAZLDA010000692.1:0-2375 GCA_964557875.1 uncultured Pseudomonadales bacterium
CGATAGAAGCGCTCGATGTCGTTGCCCTTGTACGTGCTGCCGTCGCCCCAGATGTTCACGTCGTCTTCTCGCATCGCGACCACCAGCATCGTGCCGGTAACGGCGCGACCGAGGGGCGTGGTGTTGAAGTACGTCGCGCCGCCGGTAGAGATGTGGAAGGCGCCGCATTGAATGGCAGCGATGCCTTCGGCAACGAGTTGCGGGCGACATTCGATCAGTCGCGCCGTTTCCGCGCCGTAGGCCAGTGCTTTCCGGGGGATCTCCTCGTAGTCGGCTTCGTCGGGTTGCCCGAGGTTCGCCGTGTACGTGCACGGAATGGCTCCCTTGGAGCGCATCCAATGCACCGCCGCGCTCGTGTCGAGTCCTCCGGAAAACGCAATGCCGACACGTTTCCCGACCGGCAGTCGCTGCAGGATGTTCGCGGTCATGGGGACCTCCGAAAAAGAGACGCGCATATTAGTGGGTATGCGGCGTGTCGTCAGCGCCGCGCCGGCTGTGTGATCGGCCGAACGATTCGGGGTCGGCGGTGAGGAACTGCCGACCAACGGCTTTTGCGATGCGAACCCAATCACGATAGGCATTGGCGGTCGCGCCTATTATGAGAACGACGCGGCTGGATTCGTCCCGCCGAAGGTCGTTTGGGCCTCCTCCCGGTGTCGCGATTCACGCTCATCGGGCACTTGTGCCGGCAAACGCCGGCCTCGCAGTTCGGAGTGGTCGATGGGTCGCTTTCAGGTGTTGTTCAGCGGTGAAGTGGCGGAAGGCGCCGCTGAATCCGCCGTTCGACAAAATCTCGTTCGCCGGCTTGGCCTTGACGAGCGCAAGGTGTCGCAGCTGTTCAGCGGCCGCACCGTGGTCATTCGTAGCGACCTCACCCGTGACGCGGCGGATGAACTGCAGGCTGAACTCGCAGGCCTCGGAGCGATTGCCCGGATCAAAGACATCTCTCCCGATGAGAAAGCCAAGTTCAAGATCGATAAGCACGTCGATCAGACCCTGAAGGACATTACCGCCGCGCATCACGAGTGCCCGCGTTGCGGTCACATGCAACTCGAGTCGGAATTCTGCGCACGTTGCGGCGTCGACATCGCCACAGCCGCGAAACAGAAGCGCAAGGAAGATCTTCTGATCGAAAAGAAGATCAAAGGACTGAAGGTGGGCCAGAAGCCCGGTGCCAGCGACGTGCAGGAGCGACCGAGCGCGCCGCAAGAAGCTGCCGATGGAATTGAGCCGATCAAACGCCGCCCTGCACGGTCGGTGGCCCCACAACGTGCGGGTTCGCCTTCGATGGCACCGCGCGGCGCGTCGATGCGACCGCAGCCGCGAGGCGAGCGGGAATCGGCGCGAAGGGATCCCGTTGCGAGAGAACCGGTACGGCGCGATGCACCGGACAAGGCAGCCGGCGGCAATCCCTTCGGTGGCGGCGGGTTCTGGCGGAACGTTTTGAAGCTGGGTCGCAAAGACGAACGCAATTAGTAGAATGCCGGCCACTGCTGTTCCGGCCGCGCCGCATTGTCATCGTTAGATTCCCTTTGTTCTCCTGCCTCGAACAACGTACCGATCGGTGTCTTCGATTCCGGCGTGGGTGGCCTCACCGTTTTGAAGGCGCTCGAGTCGGCGTTGCCGTTCGAACAGTTCATCTATCTCGGCGATACGGCGCGGCTACCGTATGGCACCAAGAGCGCGGGCACCGTGCAGAAATATGCGGTGCAGGCGGCGCGCGCGCTCGTAGATCGCGGCGTGAAGGCCCTGGTTATTGCATGCAACACCGCCTCGGCCGTCGCGCTCGACGCGTTGCGTGATGCCTATGCGCCGCTGCCCGTATTCGGCGTGGTGGATCCCGGCGCCGAGGCGGCTGTTCGTGTTTCGCGGCGCGGACGGATTGCGGTGATCGGTACCGAAGGCACCGTTCGCGGCGGCGCGTATCAGCGCGCCATCCTGTCGCGCCGCGCTGACGCGCGTGTACTGGCGCGGCCGTGTCCGCTGCTCGTAACCCTGGCGGAAGAAGGCTGGGTGTCGGGTGACGTGCCGGAGCGCGTCGTCGAGGCGTATCTCGGTGAGTGGTTGCGCGAAGAGTCGCATCCGGATTGTCTGCTGCTCGGCTGCACGCACTTCCCGATCATGGCGCCGGTGATCCAGCGCGTTAGTGGCCCGGGACTTACGCTGGTCGATTCCGCGGCAACGACTGCGGCAGCCGTTGCTCTGGAGCTGGCGTCCTCAGGACTCGGGCGAACGAGTCGAGACGACGTAGCGCGTAGACAACTGCTGGCAACCGACGGGCGCGAACGTTTCGCACGCGTTGGCCGGCACTTTCTGGGTGAGGCTCTGACGGCAGAGGATGTAGAACTGGTCGACCTGTAGCAGCTGCTGAATTC
>CAZLDA010000693.1:0-2368 GCA_964557875.1 uncultured Pseudomonadales bacterium
ACTGCGGGCCGGCAAACATGTACTGTGTGAAAAGTCCTTCTCGAGCAACGCGGTAGAAGCGCAGAACATGGCGCAGGTCGCGGAGGAAACCGGACTGGTGCTGATGGAAGCGTTCCACTATCGCTATCACCCGATGTTCATCCGCGCAAAAGAGATCTTCGACTCGGGCGTGCTCGGCACCGTTCGCGAGGTTCGGGCCGTATTCACGGTGGCTGCATCGGCGCCCGACAACATCCGCATGAATTACCAGACCGGGGGCGGCGTCACGATGGATATCGGCTGCTATCCCATCTCGTGGGCCCGGCACATCACCGGCGAAGAGCCGATCGAAGTGACGGCGCGCGCCGAAGAAGGGCCGCCGCACGTGGACGTGATGCTCGAAGCAACATTGAAATTCCCGAGCGGCATCGTCGCGCAGGTGCTGGGCGACATGCGCGCCGATACTCCTTTCAAAGCAGAACTCGAAGTGACCGGCGACGCGGGAACCATGACCGTCGTCAACCCGCTGCTGCCGCAAACCGGCCATCAGATCCGTGTGGCCACGCGAACCGGTACGCGTACCGAAGTGCTCGATCGACGTCCGACGTTCGGCTATCAACTCGATGCGTTCATCAACGCCATCGAGAATCGCCAACCGTTGCCGACCGGCGCGGAGGATGCCGTGAAGCAGATGCGGGTGATCGACCGTTGCTACCGATCCGCCGGCTTGCCGCTGCGAGGCGACCCGGACGTCGATCGTTGATCGCTCGTTCCTTAGCGCGCAGCCCGACGGTCTCGTTGGCGCTGGCATTGCTCGCCACCTTCCTGGCCATCCTCGCACCGGAGAACTCGGCGCGCTTCGATCTGCTCGTGCTCGATCGCGCGGAACCGCGCTGGTGGCCCTGGCTCACCGCACACGCGTTGCACACCGATCTGACGCACCTCGGTTGGAACGTGCTCGCCTTGCTGTGCCTGGGCTTTCTTGCAGAGCCGCAGAACAGACGACGCTTCGTGCTTTCGATCGTCGTCGGCGTGGTGGCAGTAGACGTGTGGTTCGCGTGGTTCAACGCAACGCTGCGCTACTACTGCGGGTTGTCCGGCGTGCTCAACACCACACTGCTCGTCACGCTGTACACGTTGCGCGATTCGATTGCACCGCGCTGGCTGATCGCCTTCGCGGTTCTGGTGGCGGCGAAGCTCGTGTGGGAGTGGAATAGCGGAATTGGACTGTTGATACACACGCAATGGCCGCCTGCGGTGGGTGCCCATATTGCGGGCTTCGGCGCAGGACTGCTGCTTGTGGGCGCCCGCGCGTGGCGCGACAGGCCGCGCGTGTGACCACCGTCGCGGCGACCGTAGTCTATCCTCTATAGCGTTCCACAATTGCGGTTCGCGATCTTTGCCAGGAAAGCAATTTATGAAGTCGGCATGGTTTCTGTTGGTGCGCGCACTGTTGCTGGCAACGCTTGCGGCAACGCCCGCGTTCGCGAATGCCGCCAGCACCGTGCTGATCGACGGCGCCGCTTACCCCGCCGAACTGCGCGACAACACCGAACTGCTGAGCCGCGTCCGCGGTGCCCGGGCGTCGCAAGCGCACCACTACGAGGGTGAACTCAACGGCATTGCCGACTCGTGGGTTCGCGTATCGAACATCCGCGGCCGGTGGCAGGGCGTCGTGGCGCTCAACGGCAACCGCTTCGTCGTCACTTCGGCGTCGCGCGCCAGGAACGGCGACTTAGTGCTCGACGCGCAAGCACCCAGCGAGGCGATGACGGGCGCGAGTTGCGCCGCTGAAGCGTTCACGACCGCGAATGCCACCCTTGCGGCGGAGCTCGACTCCGCAGATACCGCCAACGCCGACTTTGCAGCGGTCTGTCAGACGAAAGTGAACGGCGTTTGTCTTCTGGCCGAACTCGACATCGTGTTCGACCTGCTGTTCCAGCAACGCTATCCGAACACATATCAGGATCAGGCGGCGTCGATCGTCAACATCATCGACGGCTACTACCGCAACGACTTCAGCATTCAGTTCGACGTGTTGTCGATGACGTTCCTCGCAAACGACCTGTTCAGTACCACGCTTGATTCAGGCGATCTGCTGGATGACATCTCCAACAAGAAGGATCTGGGGCAGATACCGTTCGTGACGAACCCGCGGGCGATCCTGCATCTGGCCACCGGGCGTGACTTCGTCGGGTCGACCATCGGCATCGCGAACGTGGGTTCACTGTGCTCGACGACGCACAACACCGGTACCGCGCAGATCGTTCAGAACAACATCGGGCTCACGGCACTCGTCATCGCTCACGAGATGGGTCACAACTTCGGCGCCAACCACGATGGTGATACGGCGCACGGGAATACCTGTGCAGCCAGCGGAAACATCATG
>CAZLDA010000694.1:0-2363 GCA_964557875.1 uncultured Pseudomonadales bacterium
GACTCGACCCACGCACCGAGCCGTCCGCGCCAGCGGCGAATCTTGGTGGCGGTCACGCCCCGTTCGCGATCGCCCATTCCGGGTTCACAGTGCACGAATTCAGGTGAAGTAACGCAGCTTGCGACTGGCGATGAACGGATCGACGCGCGCGAGCATCCAATAAGCCAACCGGGATCGCAGTCGTTGCCACCACCCCGTCGAGTGTTGCCATTGCGTCGGCGTGACAACGGTGCTGCGAGTGATCGCGTTGCACAAGATCTGCCTCGCCTCCTGTGCCAGCTCCGATGAGCTGGCTCTCAGCAGCAACTCGTAGTTGATGCGCAGACTGCGTTGATCAAGGTTGCACGACCCGACATACACGACGTCGTCCAGCACAATCAACTTTGCATGAAGGATCTGGGGCTGATACTCGCGAATGCACACGCCTTGAGTCAGAAGCTTGTCGTACAGGTGCTCCGCAGCTCGCTTGGCGAGTGCCACATCGGACTTACCCGAGAGCAACAGCTCAACTCGCCCCCCACGCCGAATGCAACGAGCAAGCTCGCTGCGAATGCGGCGTGAGGGTAGGAAGTACGCCGCCATTACACTCACGTGGCGGGCGCGACGAAGATCGCGATGCAGTGAACGTCGCAGATCGCCGCGCAGGCAACCGGGACCACTCGTCAGTAGTCGCAGCGGTCCGGCGTCGAGGCCGTGTACGAATTCGCCTTCCCTAAACCGTCGAAGCGCCGGTGGCGTGAACGGCGCAAGATCGAACATGCGGTCGAAGCTGCTCGCGAGCGTCGCCGCTATGGGCCCCTCAAGTAGCACCCCGAGATCGAACCAGCCGCGATTGATTCCGTCACCCACGTATTCCGGCCCGATGTTGAATCCACCGACGATTGCGCCACGTTCGTCACCAACGAGCAGCTTGCGGTGATTTCGGAACGATAGGCGGAGGAGTCTTGAAGGATTGAACACACGTAGTACCGCGCCGAGCTCCAGCAATTCGGCGAAGAAAGCGCGCGGCAGATTTTCAGAGCCGAACGCATCGATGAGTATCTGTACGCGCACGCCGCGCAGAAGCGCTGCGCGAAGCGCGGCGCGTATGCGTTCCGCCGGCCCGGTTGACCTCACCACGTAGCTCTCGAGGCATATTCTCCTCGTGGCAGCGTCAATGAGGCGCACCATGGCGTCGTACGCTTCCGTTCCGTTCGCGAGCCAACTCACACGGTCGGCCCCGACTTGAAGGGAAGCGCGGGTTCCGAACGCGTCGAGAACAGCCGCGGCATTGATCGCGCGGGCTGTTGAAGCGCGAGGCGGTTCAGCCAGTATGGCGCACCTCCTGGACCATATGAGCGATTCGTCGAGCAAACCAGGTGATAGAGATCAATAACAGTAGGCCCATTGCTCGACCGACCCGGCGGCAGCGCGAAGCCAGCTTGCAAGCCCGGGGTGCGCGTCCAGAAAGACGTTCACCAACTGCACCAGAACGTCCGTGAGCTCCAGCAGCCCGTAAGCAAGCCCCATGATTAGCGTCCACAGCGCTGCGAGCGTCGCGGCGATGATCGTGAGGTACTTCTTCACCTTGAAAGGGTTCACGGTGCAACCTGTTCAGGCGAGACGCTCGACTCGCGTGTGCGATAGAGCGAATAGAGCACACCGCCTGTGAGAACGCCGAGGGTAACCGTCAGCGAAATCCATGCCGGCATCTTGCCGAGTAGGTTAACCGCGAAGATCTTGCCGCCGATGAAGATGAGGACGATGGCCAGAGCGTACTTCAGGTACTTGAATCGTTCGATCATGGCCGCGAGGGCGAAATACAACGCTCGCAACCCGAGGATCGCGAAGATGTTGGACGTGTAGACGATGAACGGATCCTGCGTGATCGCGAAGATCGCCGGCACCGAGTCCACCGCGAAAATCAGATCGACGAACTCAATGAGCGCGAGCGCCAGGAATAGCGGCGTCGCCCACCACACCAGTGCGGCACCCGGCCGGATCGATGGCGGTCCGCCTTTCACGTCCGGCGCCGGGAGCTTTACCCAGAACTTGTTTCCTTGCGGCGCCTCTGTGACGCGCAGGTTCGCGCGAAGCCACCGCAGCACAGGGTTGTTTGCAATGTCGAACTGCTGCTTGGCAAGGACCAGCATCTTGATACCGGTCAGCACGAGGAAGGCACCGAAGAGATACAGCACCCACGAAAACTGCGTGACGAGTGCCGTGCCGAGCCCGATCATGACGGCGCGGAGCACGATGACGCCAAAAACGCCCCAAAAGAGCACTCGGTGTTGATACTGCAGCGGAACGGCGAAGAACGCGAACAACATGGCGATCACGAAGACGTTGTCCATGGCCAGCGTCTTCTCGACCAGGAAGCCGGT
>CAZLDA010000695.1:0-2351 GCA_964557875.1 uncultured Pseudomonadales bacterium
GACCTTCGAATTTGCGTGACGGCGCGTCGGGCGGCGCGGCGACAGCGCTGTTGAAGAAACACAGCGCGGTAATCAGATAAAGCAGTGCACGCATCTGAACCTCAATGCTCCTAGGAGCGTGCTTGCAGCACGCCATCGCGATCGAAAGCACACGCGTCAATGCGACCCGGCGTACGCCTTGATCAGTTGATCGAGGAACTCACGCCCTTCGTACAACGACTGCACTCGGACGCGCTCGTTCAAGCCGTGGGCGTTGGTGGTTTCCGGGTCGGAGAAGATGCCGCTGACGCCGTAGGTGGGAATGCCGTTGGGCGTGAGAAATCGGCCGTCGGTTGCGCCCGCCGCCATTGTCGGAACCACCGGAACACCGGGCCACATCTTCTGTGTGATCTTCTCGATCGGACCGAGCACCGCCTTCGTCAGCGGCGGGGGCGGCGACACTTTCTCAGGCGGATCCACGAACGTCACTTTGATGCCTTGATCGTCGATCACACGTTCGAGCGTGAGGCGCACTTCGTCCTGCGTTACTCCCGGGAAAATCCGGCAGTTCACGTTTGCGTTCGCGCGCTGCGGCAATCCGTTGGGCGCATGTCCGCCGCTCAGCATCGTTGCAACGCAGGTGGTGTGCAGAATGGAGTTGTAGCTCGGGTCGGCCTGGATGCGTGCCAACGCTTCTGCATCGGGCGGTGTTTTCAGAATCGCCTGCATGTCGCTCGAGAGTTGTCCGGTCTCGATCTTCGACATGCGGTCGAAGAAGCCGCGCGTTGCATCGTTGAACTGAATCGGGAACTGGAACGCGGAGACACGCGTGAGGCCCGCCGCCAGTCGGTAGATCGCGTTGTCTTTTACCGGGCGCGACGAGTGTCCGCCGGGGTTGGTGATCTCCAGCCGATAGTCCTGATACACCTTTTCGCCGGCCTGAACGCCGTTGTAGACGCGTTCGCCTTTCTTGTTCAGCCGTCCGCCCGCGCCTTCGTTGACGGCCAGTTCGGCGTCGATCAGGTCGCGATGGTTCTCGGCGAGGTATTTCGCCCCGTCGAAGTCGTTGGGGGTTTCTTCACCGCACGTCAATGCAATCTTGATGTCGCGGGCGGGCCGATAGCCGGACTTCTTGTAGCGCATCATCGCGTCCACGAAGATCGCTGCCATCGCCTTGTCGTCGGCGGTGCCACGGCCGTAGAAATAACCGTCTTCTTCTACCAGCGTGAACGGGTCGCGCACCCAGTCTTCGCGTTTGGCTTCAACAACGTCGATGTGCGCCAGCAACAGAATTGCCTTCGCCTTCTTGTCGGTGCCGTGCAGCACCGCCACCAGGTTGCTCTTCGTCGGCCGGTCGGGCGGCGCAATCTTGTGGATGTCGGCGTCTGCAAATCCCGCGGATTTCAGCCGCGCCGCCATCGCGTCGACCGCACCGTTGCAGTTGTTCGCCGACAGCGTGGTGTTGATCTCGACGAGTTCCTCGTAGATGGCGCGAAACTCGGTTTGCTCCGGCGTGAGCGATGCAGCGTGCCCGGCGACGCCGAGCGCCATCAATGCAGCGACCGATGCAACAGCGGCCGACACTCGTGCAAGCGTATTCAATGCGTTCCCCTGGGTGAAATCCGAAGCGGCGAGCATAGACGCGGCTTTGGTGCAACGCCACGGTCCGCGATAGAGTTCGCTGCCCGTGACCCGGAGACAAACGATGCGCAGTGATTTGAGCAAGGTACTGTTGGCGCTCGCGCTGTTGGGAGTGGCGGCTTGTGAGCCGCACGACCGGCGTCCCGGACAATGGCTACACGGCGACGAAGTTGCACAAACCGTCAGCGACTGGTCGTTCAGCAACGACGTCGACGAGATATTCGTAGAGACCTCGACGTGGTACCTGGTGCCCCACTCAGTGACTACCACCGTGGTGACCAGCGACGGCACGTTGTACGTGCCTTCGCTCTACTACGAGGGCGGTGAGTTTCCGAACGAGCGATTCTGGAACCGCAACATCGCTCGCGACCCGAACGTGCGGCTGAAGATCGGGGACAAAGTCTATCCGCGCACCGCCGCACTGGTAACCGACCCCGCCGAACGCACGCGCGTACTCGCGGCGTTCGCGGCCAAGTACGACCGTTGGCGCGAGATGTTGAAAGACGGCGACCCGGAGAAGCCAAAGATCGTGCTGTTGCGCATGGACCCGCGCAACGCCTGACTCTCTCGTTGAGAAGGCTATTGCGCGGCTGGAGCCGGTTCGAGCAGCAGCGTTTTTACGTCGCTCAACACCGTGTCGGCGTGCAGGAACGAAACGCTATAGATGTTACGCACACGCCGCTGCTTGTCGATCAGCACCACTCGCAGAATGTGCGAGAGGATGCCGGACT
>CAZLDA010000696.1:0-2340 GCA_964557875.1 uncultured Pseudomonadales bacterium
GTCTGAGGTCCGCTACGACGGCGGACACAAGCGCTCGTCGCTTTGTCATGAACAACTCGCCGGTCTGTTCACCTTCCGTGGCATATGTCCCGAGGTGGCAATCGGTATGGGCGTACCGCGCGAACCGATCCGCCTGGTCGGCGACGTCGCGGCGCCACGTGTCCGCGGGGTAAAGGACGCGAGCGTGGACGTAACCGACCGGTTGCAGAGGTATGCAGCGGACGTGTTGCCCTCGCTGGCCGACGTGGCTGGATACGTGTTCATGAAGAACTCGCCGACCTGCGGCTTATATCGCGTGAAGGTCTATCCGGAAGCGGACGGGCCTCCGAATGGCCACGGTCGGGGCGTGTTCGCTGCCGCAATCGTAGCAGCACGACCTGAACTGCCGGTGGAGGAAAGCGGGCGTCTGGAAGATGCAGTGCTGCGCGAGAATTTCGTAACCCGCGTGTTCGCGTTCGCGCATTGGCAACGGCTCCTCGAATCAGGCATTACGGCCGCGCGGCTGATCGCGTTCCACAGTGCATACAAGTATCTGCTGATGGCGCACAGCGTTTCGCACTACAAGGAAGCAGGTCGACTGCTGGCGGATTTGTCGGACGACCCTGCGTCGCGCGCCGACGGCTACGTGCGAGTGCTGATGGAGGGACTCTCGCGTGCAGCGACTCGCGGCGGCCACGCCAACGTGTTGCAGCATCTGCAGGGTTACGTGAAGGACGATCTCGATTCGATGACACGCAGGGAACTCGCGGAGTCCATTCACAGCTATCGCCGCGGCGAGATCCCGTTGCTCGCGCCGCTGACGTTGCTTCGCCATCACTTGCGTCGTTCCGCGGACAGCTATGCGCTCGAACAGATCTACCTGGAGCCGCATCCTCCCGCGGCGGGTTTGCGCCGCGCGTTGTGAAAGCCACGCAAGCAGCGCAACCACGCACGCTCGTGTGGTTCCGAAACGATCTGCGTACCGACGACAATCCGGCGCTCAGTGCAGCGTGTGAACGCGGGGAGGTCATCGGCGTGTACCTGTGTGCGCCCGGCCAGATGGCGTCGCACGGTGCAGGTGCAAACCGACGGTCGGTCGTGCTGCGCAATCTGGCAGCGTTGTCGCGTGCGCTGGACTCGCTCGGCATTCCGCTGTTGATCCGCACCGCGTCGCGCTTCGATGCACATCCAGCGGCGATTATTCGAATCGCGCATGCGCACAGCGCCGACATGGTGACGTGCAACGACGAATATCCGCTCGATGAACAGCACCGCGATTCGGAAACGGCCGTCAAATGTCTTGATGCCGGCATCGCGTTTCGTCGTTTCTCCGGCGGCGTGGTCATCGCGCCGGGTCAGGTGCTCACCGGCGAAGGCGCGCCGTACACCGTGTTCACGCCGTTCAAGCGCCGCTGGCTCGCGCTGGCCGATGAAGGCCTGCTGCAGCCTCTTTCTTTGCCACCGCGACCATCCAGGATCGATGTCGAATCAGATCCGATTCCGAACCAGCTCGGCCGAGTAGGTGACGAGCGGCTTGCAGAGCACTGGCCCGGTGGGGAAAAAGCGGCACGACGACGCCTCGACGAGTTTGCCGATGGCGCGATGCGCCGCTATCAAACAGACCGCGACCGGCCGGCGATCGACGGCACCAGCCGCCTGTCGCCCTATCTGGCAGTGGGCGCGGTTTCGGCGCGTCGATGCATCGCGACGGCGCGCTCGCGCAACGGCGGCGCACTCGCGAGCGGTGACATCGGCACTTCGACGTGGATAAGCGAACTGATCTGGCGCGAGTTCTACGCGCACGTTGCAGCGGCATTTCCCGACATCAGTCGCGGTCGTGCGTTCCGCGCATCGGCCGACCATGTGCAATGGCGAAACGATCCTGTCGGGTTGCGCGCCTGGACTGAGGGACGCACCGGCTACCCGCTCGTAGACGCCGCGATGCGGCAGCTCGCCGAAACCGGCTGGATGCACAACCGTCTGCGCATGCTTACGGCGATGTTCCTGACGAAACACCTGCTGATCGACTGGCGACTTGGTGAACGACACTTCATGGATTTGTTGGTGGACGGCGACTTTGCGGCGAACAACGGCGGTTGGCAGTGGAGCGCATCGACCGGCACCGACGCGGCGCCCTACTTCCGTATCTTCAATCCGGTGACGCAGGCGAAGAGATTCGATCCCGATGGTGCCTTCGTGCGCCGATGGGTTCCGGAGCTGTCCGGGTTGGAGGGCCCCGCGGTGTTCGAACCGTGGCGGTTCGGCGGCGCGAAGGGTTATCCGGAACCGATCGTCGAGCACGGTGCGGCACGACAGAGGGCGCTCAAAGCGTTTGCAAAATGAATGCGGACGATTCGGCAT
>CAZLDA010000697.1:0-2339 GCA_964557875.1 uncultured Pseudomonadales bacterium
GCCCTATCTCGACATCGTGCGCCGGGTGAAAGACGAGTTCGCGGTTCCAACCTTCGTCTATCAGGTGAGCGGCGAATACGCGATGCACATGGCGGCAATCGAACGCGGTTGGCTGACCGACGCCGTGATCCTCGAATCGCTCGTCAGCATCAAACGTGCGGGTGCCGACGGCATTCTCACGTATTTCGCGAAACACGCGGCACAGGCGTTGGCGAAACGTTAGCCGGCGGAGACGATCGTCAGCGTCACCGCAACGGCGCTGAGTCGCTCCTTCTCCCATTCGAGTTCAGCGCGCGACAACGCATGGTCGCCGAGCCAGCTCGCTTCAATCGACACACGCACCGAATCTTCGTTCGCCTCAACGGACACGTCAGGCGAATCGGCATCGGTGCGCGTGCGTTCGAGGATCACCGCAAGCCGCAACAACACCGCGAGCCACTTCAATTCGCGCGCACCCTGCTGTGAGAACGACGCGAAAGCGAACAGCGGAAAGCCACCGCGATGACTGCGAATCAGCAAAGCGATCGCACGGCGTTCGTCGGGGCTGAAACCAGGTAGCTCGCCATTCTCCACGAAATACGCGCCGTGCCGATTCGGCTGCCGTGCCGACACCATCAGTCCGATCTCGTGCAGATCCGCCGCCCAACCGAGTAGCTCACGCAGTTCCCTGTTCTCGACTCCCCAGTTGCCGGCCACCGCATCGAACATCCGCAATGCCAGGGCACGAACGCGACGCGCCTGCTCGACGTCAACCGCGAAGCGCTGCTGCCAACCTGCAACGGTTCGCTCCTGCACGTTCTCGAGCGCGCGCCGCGCCGTCAGGTCGTAGAGCAGACCGTGCTGCAACGATGCATCGACGTACTCCATCCGTTCGATGTTCAACGATTCGAAAATAGCCGACACGGCAGCAAGGCCCGCCGGAAAGATGTCGACACGCTCCGGTTCCAGCCCGGGCACGCTGAGATCGGAAATCCAGCGCCGCTCGAGAATTTCGCGCTCGAGTTCGACAATACCCCTGCGGGTGATCGGTCCCGAATCGAAACCGTTGGCGATGAGCACGCTGCGTACCGATTCGATCGTGCCCGAAGTACCGATGATGACCGCGTCGCGCGCATGCTTCTTCCAGATTCCGACGACGGGCGCGAGCAACGTGCACGCGTCGCGCCGCGCTTCCACATAAGCCGTTGCCAACGAAACGCCACTGCTCAGTCGTCGGTCGGTGAGCGTGACGCAACCGAGGTCGATGCTGGTTGCGAATTGCGGATCGAAGCTGCCCCCGACACAGAACTCGGTGCTGCCACCGCCGATGTCAATCACCAGCCGGCGGCTAGTGTTGGCGGCCAACGCGTGTGACACGCCGAGGAAGATCAACTCCGCCTCTTCTTGACCTGTGAGTATCCGTATCGGATGTCGCAACAGTCGCTGCGCGGGTTCGAGAAACGCATCTCGATTGCGGGCTTCGCGCAACGCCGAGGTACCAACGATGGAAACCCGATCGAGTGGAACCGACCGCAGCCGCTGCGCGAAGCGTGCGACGCAATCGAGACCGCGCTGCACCGCTGCAGCGCTCATCGCACCGTCTGCGGAACCGCGGCCGAGTTGCACCTTCTCCTTCAGCCGTTCGAGTGCGACCAGCTCGCCATGATCGACACGAGCGATGATCAGATGAAAGGAGTTCGAACCGAGGTCGAGAGCCGCCGCAAGGCCGTCCACGCTTGACCGTCCCCACTTGCCTGAAAAAGTGCGCTTGAAGGAGAGCTTGAAAGAGCTCGGGTGAGACCCAACTGTCGCCCGGCAGCATAGCCTAACCGCGGCAATGTGGGACCCGCCGCTTACTCGGTCTCAAACGACGGTGCTAGACTCGAGCATCGATGCGCGCCTACTCTCGGAACCAAACTTGGCAGCGCATAACCAAACGGGAGTTTTACGATGAGTGCGAAGATCGTTCACATCAGCGATTCCAGCTTCGAGAAGGACGTTCTCACCGCCGACAAGCCGGTGCTGGTAGATTACTGGGCAGAGTGGTGTGGGCCTTGCAAAATGATCGCGCCGATCCTCGAAGAGATCGCGAGCGAATACAGCGATCGCATCAAGGTGTGCAAGATGGACATCGATGCGAACCAGCAAACGCCACCGAAATACGGCATTCGTGGAATCCCCACGCTGATGCTGTTCAAGAACGGCGAAGTGGAAGCAACCAAGGTCGGCGCGCTATCGAAATCGCAGCTCGCGGCATTCCTCGAAAGCAATATTTGAGTCGATCATTTGAGTCGAGCGGGCGAGCTTGCGAAAGTGAGGACCGGCACACGGTCCTCACGCTTTCGATCCCGAATTTGTCT
>CAZLDA010000698.1:0-2338 GCA_964557875.1 uncultured Pseudomonadales bacterium
TTGTGGGCGCTGGATGCGTTCGCGAGCGGTCGCTACGAAGCCGGCGCCACGCGCGTGCTGTACCTCTCGCCGCTCAAAGCCCTGAACAACGACATCCAACGCAATCTGCTCGAGCCATTGGATGCGCTGCGAGAGCGCTTCGATGGCGCCGGTGATCCGTTTCCGTCGATCCGCGTGCAGGTGCGCTCGGGCGACACATCGTCCGGTGATCGCCAAAGGATGCTTCGGCGGCCGCCCGAGATACTGATCACGACCCCGGAAAGCCTGATGCTGATGCTGACGAATGCGCGCGGGCGCGTTGCCCTCGGCACGGTGCAGACGGTGATTCTCGACGAGATCCACTCGGTGGTGGACAACCGGCGCGGCACCGTGCTGACGACCTCGTTGGAGCGCCTTGCGCGGGTCGCCGGTGAGTTTCAGCGCATCGCGCTGTCAGCCACGGTCAATCCCCTCACCGAGATCGCGGCGTTCGTCGCCGGGCGCAACCGTCACCTCGAGCCGCGCCCCATCGAGATCGTCGAAGGTCTCGACCGCAAGCAGGTCAGCTTCAACGTCAGCTTCCCGCCGCACGTACGCGCAGCGCTCGACGCCGGGCAGAAGATGTGGGAACCCCTGACGAAGACGTTCAGGGAAATCATCGAGCGCAATCATTCGACGCTGTTCTTCACGAACAGCCGTCGCCCGGCCGAGCGCTTCACCTTGAAGATCAACGACGCCACGCCGCAACCGCTCGCCTATGCACACCACGGCTCGCTGTCTCGCGAGATACGCACCGCAGTGGAAACGCGCCTGAAATCCGGCGAACTGCGCGCCATCGTCGCGACGAATTCGCTCGAGATGGGCATCGACATCGGCAGCCTCGACGAAGTGGTGCTGATTCAGTCGCCGCCATCGATCGCATCGGCGTTGCAACGTGTGGGCCGCGCTGGACACCGCGTTGGCGACGTGAGCCGCGGCACTCTGTTTCCCACGCACGCTCAGGACTTCGTGGAAGCGGCAGCATTGGCGGACGGCATCTCGGAGCGCGATCTCGAACCGCTGGCCTGCATCGACAATCCGCTCGACGTGCTCGCGCAGATCATCGTGTCGATGTCGGCGAATCAGGTGTGGCACCTCGACGATCTTTATTCGGTGCTGCGGCAGAGTCATTCGTATCGCGCGCTGCCGCACGAGCATTTCGAACTGGTCGTAGAGATGCTCGCAGGACGTTATGCAGGTACACGATTACGCGATCTCAAACCGCGCATCGTATTCGATCGCATCGAAAGGACCATTCATGCAGCGAAAGGCGCGGTGTACGCCTTGTACAACTCCGGCGGCACGATTCCGGATCGCGGCTACTACCACCTGCGCCATGCCGAGACGAATGCGCTGATCGGCGAACTCGATGAGGAGTTCGTCTGGGAAGCAACCGTGGGGCAGACGTTCGCATTCGGCAATCAGGGTTGGCAGATCAACCGCATCACGCACAACGATGTGCTCGCGTCGCCGGCCAAGGCAGGAACCACCGCGACGCCGTTCTGGTTGGCGGAAGGCTACGATCGCAGCGCGCACTATTCGAACCGGATCGGCGAATTCCTCGAACGCACCGATGCGCTGCTCGAACGCAAGGACCACCAAGGTGTCGCCGCGGATCTTGCACGGCGGGGGTTCGACCCGTCCGCTACCGACGAGTTGATCGGCTATCTCGATCGCCAACGAGAGCACACGGGCGTGCCGTTACCGCATCGCCGACACGTGTTGGTCGAACACATCAAGACCGGTCCGGGCGGCTACGAAGGTCCAGACGAGGAACAGATCGTCATTCACACCGGTTGGGGCGGCCGGGTGAATAGGCCGTACGCACTCGCACTGTCGGCCGCGTGGGAACGCGAGTACGGCTACGCTCCTGAACTGCACATCGACAACGAGGCGGTGGCCGTTCAAACGAACGGCGCCGTCGATCCGGCGCGCATCATCGATCTCGTACGAAGCAACGAACTCGACGCACTGCTGCACGTTGCGCTGGAACGTTCCGGCTTTTTCGGCGCGCGTTTTCGGGAATGCGCGGGCCGCGCTCTGTTGGTAACGCGACAACGCTTCAACCAGCGCATGCCGCTGTGGATGACGCGTATGCACGCGAAGAAGCTGCTGACGACCGTGAAGGAATACGCCGACTTCCCCGTACTGCTCGAAACGTATCGCACCTGTCTGGTTGACGAGTTCGACCTCGCTGCGTTGCGTCGCGCGCTATTCGAACTGGAAAGCGGCGAAGTACGCGTCACCACAGTGGCCACGCAAGCACCAAGCCCGTTTGCCGCCAACATCGCGTGGGGGCAGATCACCCGCTACATGTACG
>CAZLDA010000699.1:0-2336 GCA_964557875.1 uncultured Pseudomonadales bacterium
TTGCTTCGAACATCCACGCAATGGCGCCGGCAATCGGCAGGCCCACCACGGCAACGACCGCGACCGCTTCGACGATCCAGGACGGGCCGCCGACGATGGGGAGCAGTTGGCTGATGCCGGTAATGGCACCCCACGACGCCACAACATAGACGCTGACGACCTTGAGGACGCCCCGCTGGTTGAATTCGGCGATGAATTGCTTGACGCGAATGGCGATGCGGCTCGTGGAACGCGAGACTCAACTCATTGTCTCCACGTGCTGCAACCACGGCAACCCGTGCTCGATGCATCGGCCGCATCTCGCACGCGCGCTTACATCCGCGGATTGTCACGCGCCCGTACGCAAACGTACTATCCTCTCGTCCACGGTGTGCCCGATCTGAAAGGCGCGTCCCAGTGCCTAGCGGTTGCACACCATTGCGGAACTGTTGGCTCCACGCGAGATCGGTGCGAGAACTATGATATTTCAGCTGAAAGGTCCCGCAGGACTCACGATCGATGTGGTGGAACGAGTCGTCGCCGGACGCAACCCCGATTGCGACGTGGTCTTGACCGAAGGTCACCCGTCTCGACGCCACGCACAGATTACGGTGAAGGAAGGAGTCGCATGGCTCGAAGATCTCGGGTCGGCGAATGGAACGTTCGTCAACGATCAACCCGTGGCTGCGCCGGTAGCGCTGCGTTCCGGCGACCGCATCCGTTTCCACACGGAGGAGTGGCAGTTTTCACACAGCGGCGCTGCGCCGAATGCACCCGACGCAGCAACGGTCGTCGTGCGGAAACCCGCGCCTCAGCCAGCCTCTGCCGAGGCCAGTCCACGGCCGCCTGCTGCGACTCAGGCGTCGGGTGCTGCGGAGAACACGCCGGCCGTTGAGGCGCCAAAGGTCGCATCAGCGCCGCCACCCTCCCCGGCACCGCCCGCCTCGGTGGCCGGAGCAAGTCCCAACAAATCGATGAAGGCTCCGGAGAGCTGGGCCGACCCCGACCGACAAGGCGGGCCGGGTACGAAACTGTTCGACCCGCAGGATCTGAAGCGGATGCTCGGGGAAGGCAGCGATGCTGCCGCCGCCGCGGTTGCTGGCGGCGACGTTCCGATGCTGGTGATCCGATCCGGCCGACGCGCCGGCGAGACCGTTCGGCTCGAGTCGTCGAACGCCACGGGCGACACATGGTCGATCGGAAGCGACGCAGATCGCGACATCGTCCTCGCAGACGATGGTGTTTCCGGTCGTCACGCGACGCTGCGCAACGACGGCAAGCGCTGGCGGATTGCCGATCAGATGTCGGCGAACGGTACGTTCGTCAACGGCGCGAGAGTGAACGCGCAATTCCTTTCGTCTGGCGACCGGCTTCGCTTCGGCCAGGTCGAGTGCGGTTTTCAGCTTCCGACGGGCGCTGCGAGACGGGAAGGCACCAAGCGGCCCGCGTGGTTAATCGGAGTGCTCTCGTTCGTCGTAACAGCGATCGTGATCGGCGTCGTCTGGTGGCTCAACTAGCTCGGCGTACTGCGACGTTCGTTCGACACGCAGACTGGCGAGTTGCGCGAATGTGCGTCGCGAACCGCCGGCGGAGGTTGAGTGTCAGATAGCCGACCGCCGTTGGATGCACTGCCGGTCGGCTATCGGCTCGATGATTTCCGCATCATCGAGGTGCTCGGCAAGGGCGGTTTCGGCATCACGTACAAGGCGATCGACGAACGACTCGAGCGGCAGGTGGCCATCAAGGAATACCTGCCGCGCGACTACGCGTTTCGGGGCGATGCGTCTGCGGTGCTGCCGCGCGGAGATGCGGAAAAGCCCACGTTCGAATGGGGGCTCGCACGTTTCGTCGACGAAGCGCGCGCGCTCGCGTTGTTCCGTCATCCCAACATCATCTCGGTGCTGCGATATCTGGAAGCGAACGGCACCGCATACCTCGTCATGGAATACGAGGAAGGCGAAGACCTCGATCGCTGGCTCCAGCGGCATTCGACGGTGACGGAATCACAACTCGTAACGGAGATTCTTCTTCCGGTATTGGATGGATTGGAAAAGGTGCACACGAAGAACCTTCTGCACCGCGACATCAAGCCCGGCAACATTTTCATCCGCACCGATGGCTCACCCGTGCTGATCGACTTCGGTGCGAGCCGCGCGCACGGCGCGCAAGCATCGACGAACATGACGGCAATCGTGTCCGCTGGCTATTCGCCGTTCGAGCAATACGGCGGCGGCAACACCAAGCAGGGGCCGTGGACCGATCTCTATGCACTTGCCGGAACGATGTATCGGATGATCTCCGGCCTGCCGCCGGTAGATGCGATCGGACGGATGCAGGGTCAGCCGTTCACACCCGCG
>CAZLDA010000700.1:0-2332 GCA_964557875.1 uncultured Pseudomonadales bacterium
TATTACCACGCAACACCGTAATGTCGTCAGCGGTAGTGTCCGTCGTGTCGGGGCTTTTCTCCGTCATCGCCACCTTCAACGCTCCCGGCGCGACACCACGACCGATACGTTGTCGCGAGCACCGTGAGCGAGGCATTCGCGAACCAGCCCTTCCGCGCTTTCGCTGACGCTGTCCGCAGCGAGCAGATCGCGAATCTGCTGGTGTTTCAGCTCGCGATAGAGTCCGTCGGTACACAGCAAAAACGTGTCGCCGAGGCAGATGTCGAACACCGCTACGTCGAGAAACAGCTGCCCGTGCCCGCCCACCGCGCGCGTCACGATGTTGGTATCGCGCGCCAGCGCAGTCTGCTCCGTGATCAGGCCATCGTCGAGAAGATCGCCGATCGGATTGTGATCGCGCGTGATCTGCGTGAGCACGCCGTGCCGCAGGCGATACAGACGGCTATCGCCCGCCCACAACGCAACGCCGACGTCTTCGTTCGCCAACAGCGTTACAACGGTGCTGCCCACGGTGCGACCGCGATGCTCCGTCTGACCATGATCGCGCAGCCGATGATTGACGTCGCACAAGAGGTCATCGACCTGGTCGACCATTTCGGCGAGCGTTTCGCGCGGTTCTGCAGCGGCCAACGCCTGGGTGATCGCCTGGCTGGCAATGTCACCGGCGGCGTGCCCGCCCATGCCGTCGGCCACTGCCCACAGACGTAGATCGGGACAGACAAGCACCGCGTCTTCGTTGTTCTTGCGACGATTGCCCGGATGCGTTTCCGAGGCGTACTGCCAGCGACCGCTCATCAACTCATCCTGCATGAAGGAAACTGACGACGGAGTCGCTCATCAGGGGTTCGCCGAAGCTGATCCAACCCGTGCCCCACAAACGGCAGCTGCGCCGATGCAGGTAGAGCACACTCTCGTCTTCGTTGCGCACGAACGTGCCGTTGCTGCTCTCATCGAACAGCCAGAAGGCCTGTCGGCGGCAAACGATGCGCGCGTGGTGACGCGAAGCGAAGGGACGTACCAATTCGAAATCGCAGTCCGCATCGCGACCAATGCGATACTCGGTGCCGTCCGAGAACGACAACGATTGTTGGCGCGAGCCAAATGAGAGAACCAGCCGTGTGGCCAGCGCTAATTGCCGAGCTTCCATGCCGTGCAACCGCCAGAGTTCGACTTGTCGATTTCAAAGGATAGCGAACGGCCATTCGCGTACTGCGATGCGGTCGACAGTCGCAGGTTGGAACGCGCCTCAACGTAGTCGTGGGACACCACCCATCGACGCGTAGGACAGAAAATCCTCAGTGCATCAGGGCAAACATACGGCGCCGATAGCTTTTCGCCAGATCGGAACCCTTCGGCAGAAGCACGAAGATGCGGACCAGCGTGGCGCGGCCGATGTCGTCGCGGAATTTGCGGTCCGTTTGCAGGATGTGCATCGCGTGATCGAGCGCTGCCTCGTACTGGTCGGTAACCGCTGCCCTGATGGCCGCCTGATAGCGCAGCTCGAGGTCATCCGGATTCCTGGCGAGCCCGGCTTCGAGTTCCGCTTGTTCACTCATCCCCGCGGCTTCTTCCATCATCTGCAGCCGCGTAAGCGGACGGTCGCGCCCTTCCGTACCTTCCGGCACTCCGGCAAGCGCAGTGCGCGCCTCGTCCAGATTGCCGCTGCGTACCAGCACATCGGCATATTCGAGTTTGAACGCCGGATTGTTCGGCTCCGCGGCCAGCGCCTGCTTCAACATCGCAAGCGCCGTGGGGTAGTCGCCCGACGCAAGCACGCCGTCGAGCTGTTCACGCAACAGGTCGCCGCTCGACATGGTCAGCCGGTCGAGCATTGCGCGCAGCGCGCGTTCGCCTTGCGGCCCTTCCATCTGATCGACCAGCTGGCCGTCCTGGATTACGCGAATGCTCGGCAATCCCTGCACCCGCAGCGACTGAGCCAGCTGCTGATCGCGCGATACGTCGGAGAGCGCCAGCGCGAACTTGCCCTGATACTGCGCGGCCAGCGTTTCGAGCACGCGCCGCGCGTCTTTCGCGGGCGGCAACTGATCTGCCCAGAACAACACCACGACGGGCAACTGCCGCGACCGCTCCACGACGTCGGCCTGAAAGTTCTTCGCGGTAACGTCGAACACCGCGCGCGTCTCTGCCATGACTGGTCCAGCGATCCGATTGGGGAGCGGCATTCTACCCGAGGCCGATTGCGCGCTTAAACAAACGTAGAAGAGCGCTGGCTTTGGAAGGGTGAGATCTGGAGAATGCCGCCCCGGAGAAGTGGCCGAGTGGTCGAAGGCGCTTGACTCGAAATCAAGTAAACGGAAACGTTTCGGAGGTT
>CAZLDA010000701.1:0-2326 GCA_964557875.1 uncultured Pseudomonadales bacterium
TGTTCCGTCTGTTTAGCCAACATGGGCAGCAGGTGGCGCGGCCGGGTGTGGCCGTTGGGAACGTCAAGTGGCTTGCGGCCGCCGCGGTGGCGGCACTGTGGACGCTCGCGCTGGTCGTGCTCGCGGACGCGGACCCGAGTGCGCGCGTCGAACTCGTCCTGGGCAACAGCTGGAGCGTGTGCCCCTTCCGGATTGCGCTGTTGTCTGCACCCATGTTCGCCGCAAGCTTCTGGGCGATGCGCGGACTCGCTCCCACGAACCAGACCCTTGCGGGCGCGGCGTTAGGCCTGTTCTCCGGCGCGCTCGGCGCATCGATCTACGGTCTTCACTGCCCCGAACTGGCGCCGCCGTTTCTGGCGGTCTGGTACGTGCTGGGGATCCTCATCCCCACCGTCATCGGGTCGGCGGTCGGACGGCCGCTACTGCGCTGGTAGCAAGCCGCCCGTCAAGCGCGCGAGCACAAATCAGCGCAAGACTTCCTGCGCATACGCCAGCACACCGTCGGCATCCACGCGCGTCGTGTAACCCTCGACGAAAATCTTGCCGACGATTTTCCGCTCGCGGTTCACCACGAAAACCCCTGGATACGGAATGCCATAGTTCGAATCACCGGGCTTGTAGTCCGAGTTCAGAATGCCGAGATTGCGCACCGACGTGGCGTCGATATCCGACAGCAGCGGATATGCGATGACAAACCGTTCGACGAATTTGCGCTGCAATGCCGGGCTGTCGTACGTCAGCGCGACGACGCCGATTCCGGCCGATTGAAACTGCTCCAGGTGACCTTGCAACTGCACGAGTTGCTTAATGCAATAGGGTCACCAGTCGACCGAGCGATTGACGTAGATCACCACGCCGCGCGCGCCCATGAATTCACCGATATCGGTCACTTCACGATCCTGGTAGCGCGCATGGAGCGGCGGGAACGACTGTCCCAGCGCCACACCGGGGTCGTAGGCATCCGTGTCGCGCGCAACGAACATGTGTGCGGTCATTCGATCCGCCACGGCCTCCATGAGCGGCGCGCGAAACGCGTAGATCCCAATTCCTGCAACGACCACCAACGCAGCGATGCCGAGCAGAATCCTCTTCATGGTTGATCCTCCGTTGGTTGAACATCCGATTGCCGAAGCGAACTCGCAACCGACGCCACGGTCCTAACAACAACCTGCTCGGAGCGTGACGAATCATGATCATCGCATCATTCCGCAAGTGCTTCACGCCGCGCTTGAATGCGCTCGTTGGCGTGGCGCTGCTCCTCGCGTCTGGTTTCGCCCGCAGCGAGACGGTCTTCGAGAGCCCGAAGGAAGCCGTACAACTGATCGAGCTGTTCACATCCGAGGGCTGCAACAGTTGTCCGCCCGCCGACGCATGGTTATCGAGTCTGCGAACGTCCGACGGTTTGTGGTCGCGCTACGTTCCGGTGGCGTTTCACGTGACCTATTGGGACTCGCTCGGCTGGCGCGACCGCTTCGGCCAGCAGGCGTTTGACTCGCTGCACGAAACGACTGCAGCGCGTGCAAACGCGCCGGTCTACACGCCCGGCGTGTTCGTCGCCGGCAAGGAATGGCGTTCATGGCGCCACGCACCACTCGCGATCCACGGCGACGCGGGCGTACTCAGGGTGGACCTCGGTGATGCGATCGCCACCGTGACGTTCGACAGCCCCAACGCATTCGCGCACCTGGGCGTAAACCTTGTGTGGTTGCATGCAAACCAGACTACCCAGGTGCGCCGCGGCGAAAACGCCGGCAAGAACCTGCACCACGAGTTCGTCGCGCATGCTCTGCGATCGACGCCGATGGAAATGACCGGCCACATCTGGCGCGCCTCAGTTCCGGCGTCGGCAGCAGACAGGAACTCGTCTCAGGCGATCGCGGTCTGGGTCGTCGACAGCGCCGGCCGGCCCGTCCAGGCGACCGGCGGCTGGTTGCAGAACGCCAGTCGCGATGCTGATGCCCGTTGAGTGTCCGAATGCAATTGCGCGGTCGATGTAACCGAACGGCTCACCACGGCGAACTCCATTCCAAGGTCGTGAAACTCACGTCCTGAATCGGATTGAATCCAATCTCTGAAGGAGTTCGCTATGAATCGATGTTATGTCGCGGCGGCACTGACTGTTGCTGCATTGTGCGCAGGTGCGGCACGCGCCGCGGAGGACGCGATGGCGTCCGATGGGAAAGCGATGGAGAAGTGCTACGGGGTAGCGCTCGCCGGCAAGAACGACTGCAAAGCCGGCGCCGGAACGACTTGTGCTGGAACCGCGAAGACGGATTACCAGGGCAATGCCTGGAAAAACGTACCGGCGGGCACTTGCACCACGATC
>CAZLDA010000702.1:0-2318 GCA_964557875.1 uncultured Pseudomonadales bacterium
GCTGCTGTTGCAGCTGCACCCATTCCGTATCTTCCGGATCCAGTTCGCGCAGCAGCGCTGCGTATTGCTTCGCCGACTTGCCGTCGCCCGCGGCTTGCGTGAAGTACACCAACCCTTGCAGCAGGTCCCGGTCGTACGGATTCGCTTTGAGCGCGGTCTTCAGCACGTTCAGCGCGTCGGCTTGCTGGCCCGAATCGTTCAGCGCCACCGCATACACATACGCGAAGCGTCCGTCGTTCGGTGCGAGTTGCACGGCGGTCTTGAACTCTTCGAGCGCTACGTCGCGGGCTTTCTGTCTCGTCAGCGCGAGCCCTACGGTGTGATGCTACGCCGCGGAACGCGGATCGGCCTTCAGGCCCTCTCGGAGGATCACCTGCGCGTCCACCTCGTTACCGGTCGCCCGGTAAATGTCGGCGATGTTCACATAAGCCGCGACGAACAACGGATCGATCGCCAGCGCTTGCCGATACTGCGCGATCGCCGCTTCCGCGTCGCCGCGCGCCGCAGCGATGTTGCCGACATTCATGTGGCCTTCGGGACGATCGAAGTTGTAGGTCTGCACGGCGATGTATTCATCGAGCACCGCGTTGAACCGGGCGCGTTGTTCCATCGTCAACGTTCGTTCCGATTCGCCGACGAGCGCGCGTGCAGCCTCGATGCGCACGGCACGCACGCTGTCGTCGAGCAGCGGCGTCAACACTCTGCGGCGCAGATCCGGGGCGACGTTCGCAAGCGCTTCGACCGCTGCCTGACGAACCGATGCATCGACGTCCTTCAATGCCCGTACCACCGCATCGGTACTTTTCGGCGTTAACAGGTTTGCGAGGCGATCGATCGCGCTCGCGCGCGCAATGGCCGGTTGCGTTTGATCGTCGATCAGCGCCACCAACGCTTCACGCGCACCCGGCGCGGCGGTGGAACCCGCGTGCAACGCCTGCGCAAAATGCTGGAATCCATCCGGCGCTTTGCCGGTCCACTTCGCAATCGCATCGGCCGCCCATTGCGCCGATTGCTTCGCGTGACAGTTCGTGCACGCGTTGGGCGTGCCGAGTTGCACCGACAGATCCGGGCGCGGGATGCGCATCGAGTGATCGTGCCGGGGGTCCACCACCATGTACGTGGTAGTCGGCATGTGGCAGTTCGCACACGCGGCACCGGGCGTGCCGGGCGCGTGATGCGTGTGCGCCGGCGTGTCGAATTTCGAAGGCAGGTGACACTGCCCGCACACCGCGTTGCCGTCGGCCTTCAGTTTCAGCGAATGCGGATCGTGGCAGTCCGAACAGGTGACGCCCGCCGCATACATCTTGCTCTGCAGGAACGAGCCCCAGTTGTACACCTCGCCGCGCATCTGGCCGTCGTTCCAGTAGAGGCTGTCGTCGAGGCGAACCAGACGATGGGTATCTAGCGGCGGCTTGCCGTGGACGTAGTCGTCGGTGAGACGGCTGCTGCGCGCATGGCAGCGCGCGCACGTGTCGATCTCGCGGCTGGTCTGGCGTCGCGCGCTGCGCTGCGAGTTGCCGGTGTCGGCAACCGGCGTCCAAGTAATGCCTCTGCGTTCGTCGAGCGCAACGGCAAGCCCCTTGTCGGAATCGAACCGCTTCCAGTCGCCCTGCTTTTGCGCCCACGCAACGTGGTTCGAGCCGGGGCCGTGGCACGCCTCGCACGAGACGTTGATTTCGGCCCACGTCGTTTTGTACGTGTCGGATGCCGGATCGTAGCCTTTCTTCAAATCGGTCGAATGACACTCCGCGCACGTGAAGTTCCAGTTCTGGCTGTAGTTGGTCCAGTGCAGCCAGTCGCCCGCCTTCACGTTGTCGTTGGGATACAGATGGAACCAGCGTTGGCCGCCCTTTTCTTTCGGACGCGAATCCCATGCGATGGACAGCGCCTGCTTACGGCCGTTGGGAAAGTCGATCAGATATTGCTGAAGAGGATGCACGCCGAACGTGTAGCCGATTTCGTAGTCGTGCAAGTTACCGTCGGGGCCGTCGGTGTTGACGATGAACTTGCCGTCTCGCTTCGAAAACGTCGACGTGGTGCCGGCGTAGGTGAATTTCGCGTCGTCGAAGTTGCCGAGCACCGATGTGTCGTCGGCCACCTTCATCGCGAGGTCGTGATCGGAGCCGTGCCAGGCATCGTGCTCGACCGCGTGGCAACTCGCGCAAGCCGCGGCGCCGGCGTAGTGCGGAGCTGGTGCAGCCACGGCCACCGGTGCAACGGGTGCAGCGGGCGGCGCAGGCTGGTGCGGACGATGCTGCAGCATCCAGAGGAGCGCGGCGGCAGACAGCAGCGACACGATCCCGGCCCCAACCATCCAG
>CAZLDA010000703.1:0-1625 GCA_964557875.1 uncultured Pseudomonadales bacterium
GGCTTGCCCGAGCGGATGAAACTGAAACTGGTCGAACCCCTGCGCGAGTTGTTCAAGGACGAGGTGCGCAAGGTCGGTCTCGCGTTGGGCCTGCCGGAAGCGATGGTGATGCGTCATCCGTTTCCAGGTCCGGGTCTCGGCGTGCGCATCCTCGGCGAGATCAAGCCGGACTACGCGGAAACCCTGCGGCGCGCCGATGCGATCTTCATCGACGAACTGCGAGCCGCCGGCTACTACGACAAAGTCAGCCAGGCATTCGCAGTGTTTCTGCCGGTGCGCTCGGTTGGCGTCGTTGGCGATGCGCGCCGTTATGCACACGTGATCGCATTGCGCGCGGTAGAAACCACCGACTTCATGACTGCGGGTTGGGCACAACTTCCGTACGACCTGATCGGGCGCGTCTCGAGTCGTATCATCAACGAGATCGCCGGTGTGTCGCGTGTGGTGTACGACGTGTCGTCGAAACCGCCCGCCACGATCGAATGGGAATAGCGCTCCTGTAGGACTCGAACTACGAGTTCTGGCGGTTCATGCCTTCCGTCGCGCGCCCGTCGCGCGCCGATACTCTTCGTGGCAACAAGAGGTTCAGCCATGAAGCGAAGCATCGTCGTGGGCGTGGTAGTTCTATGCGCGTTCGTTGCTTTTCTGCTGTCGAAACGTGCGTCTCCAGCGACCGCCCAACCGAACGTCGATCTGCGGCGCTGGGAAGACGACGGCGGCTATCAACCTGAAGTCCACCCGTACGACGGCCATCGGCCGACTGTCACGGTCGACATTCATTCGACGTGATACGCGGTGTCCTTCGCGCATGCCGCGGCGCCGACGACGACCAGGTGTCGCGATGCGTTGCCGGCGTCGGCGAGGATCAGCCAGTCCGACTCCGCCAGGGGCAATGCACCGCTGGCGTACGCCTGATCGATCTCCGCCTTCGCTGATGCCGCGCAGATGATCAGCTCGTGCATGCGTCCATCGCGGCGCAAGGTCAGCTGAACACGTGACCAATGCGACGGCAGATGCGGCGTAACGCTTGCGCGGCCACCGCGAATTCGCAAACCGCAGATCGATTCGATGGCAGCTCTGTACATCCACGCGGCAGAACCCGTGTACCAGCTCCAACCACCGCGGCCGGCGTACGGGGCGCGCGAATAGACGTCTCCGGCCATGACGTACGGCTCGACCTGATAGCGCGAGCCGTACTGCGGGTGCGCGGATCGATGCGCGGGACTGAGCCGCGTGAACGACTGATATGCCGCATCTGCATCGCCGAGCGCGGCCTGCGCCATCAACGCCCACACACCGGCGTGCGAATACTGCGCACCGTTCTCACGCACACCGGGAGGATACGCACCGATGTACCCGGGATCCGGTTTCGCGCGAGTCAGCGGCGGGTCGAGAATGCGGATCAGGCCATTTGTATGGTCGATCAACAGGCGCTCGACAGCAGCCATCGAAGACTGTTGTTGGTCCGGTGTCGCGATATCGGACAACACCGCCCACGCCTGCGCGACCAGGTCGATGCGGCATTCGTCGTTCGAACTGGATCCGAGCGGCGTACCGTTGTCGAAAAACGCGCGTACGAACCACTGGCCGTCCCACGCGCGGCTGCGCAACGCATCGCGCCAGCC
>CAZLDA010000703.1:1635-2310 GCA_964557875.1 uncultured Pseudomonadales bacterium
CATGCGCCGCGCGTTCCCAACGGTCCGCGCGATCGATGTCGTTGCGCTGCCGCGCGATCGGCGCGAATGCGCCTACGAGAGTGCATAGAAACCAACCGAGCCACACCGACTCGCCGCGGCCCGGGTAGCCGACGCGATTCAATCCGTCGTTCCAGTCTCCGCTGCCCATCAGGGGTAGCCCATGCGCGCCAACCTCCAGGCTGCGATCGAGTGTGCGGGCGCAATGTTCATACAGCGATGCGCTGAGTTCGCTCACGCGCGGTACGAAGTACGCGTCTTCGACGCCATCGGGAATTGCGTCGCCCTCGAGGAACGTTGCACGCTCATCGAGCACGGCCGCATCGCCCGTTACGTCCACGTAGTGAACCGTCGCGAACGGCAACCACAACAGGTCGTCGCTGAATCGCGTCCGCACGCCGGCGCCCGACGGTGGATGCCACCAATGCTGCACGTCCCCTTCGACGAATTGTCGGGACGCAGACAGCAACAGTTGTCTACGCAATAACTGCGGAGCACCGACGGCGAGCGCCATCGAATCCTGCAACTGATCGCGGAAACCGAAGGCGCCGCCGGCCTGATAGCAGCCGGCGCGCGCCCATAGTCGGCACGCGAGTGCCTGATACAACAACCAGCGATTCACCAGCACGTCGAACAGCGGGTCAGGCGTAGCGACCG
>CAZLDA010000704.1:0-2299 GCA_964557875.1 uncultured Pseudomonadales bacterium
TGCGAGGACCGTCATGCGTTGCATTCGTGTCTCGAGTGTTCTCTCCGCGCTGCTCATCGGTGTCACCACCCTTACGGCGCGCGCCGAGACCGCACCCGTCGGCAAGCCGATCTCGTTCGATTGCGCGGATGGATCCATCATCGCGGCGACGTACTACTTCACGCCACCGCGACTCACACCGCTGCGCGTGACGGCCACGTACGGCGGCAGTACGCATGAACTGATACGCGACCGCGACGATGCGAGCGGATGGTCCTTTGGCGACAACGTGGTATCGCTGACGGTGAGCGGCGGTTATCTGGTCAACGGCGGGAAGCCCATTCAGTGCAAGGTGCACAACGGTATCTCCGGCGGCGGGGTGCCGGCCCAGTTCGCTAACTAGACATACGACGGACCGGGTTGTCGTCTGCCTGGAGAGTGTCTATCCAACGCGTTCGCCCTGCCGCGCGCGCAGACGTTCGATTTCTTCCTGCAACGGTGCGACTACGGACTGTACCTGCGCGACGGTGAATCGCTCGGTGATGTGCTGCGGGCAGTTCCAGTCCCACGCTTCGACGGTGATCACCACGGCGCGCTCCACCGTCGCGCCGTAGCCTTGCATCGTGACGCGATCGATCAACGCGCGATCCTCAGCCGCTTCGACGATTCGCGCGCGGCCAAGAATTTTCAGCCGGCGCTTGTTCGCATAGTCCATCAGGATGAGCGAGACGCGATCGTCGCCGATTAGATTACCGACGCTGATGTACTGCACGTTGCCGCGGAAATCCGCGTACGCGATCGTGCGGTCGTCGATCACGCGAAGGAAACCCTCCGGACCGCCGCGGTGCTGCACGTACGGCCAGCCGGTTTCGCCGACGGTGGCCTGGAAGAAATGATCCGCGTGCTCGATGAAGTCGACCTCGCGCGGCGTCAGTCGATCCCTGCGATCGACCGCGCGATCGAGCGCCTCGTACTTGGACCGGCTGCCCATCTGCGTTTGCACTTCGCGTACCGTCGGCGTGAAAGCGATGTCGGAAAAGGCGCGTGACATGTTCGTTCTCCAATCGTGTACCAGCAGTTTGATTGGTTCGAACGGTGGCGTTAATACAGCGCTTCGGTAAGACTTCATTTCATTTTCAGGAACAATATGGACCGCCTTTCCGCCATGGCCGCGTTCGTTGCGGTGGTCGACGAGGCAGGGTTTGCGGCCGCTGCACGCAAGCTCGGTCAATCACCGCCGGCGGTGACGCGCGCTGTCGCCGAGCTCGAATCGCGGATGGGTGTCAGGTTGCTCACGCGCACGACCCGCTCGGTTCGCCTCACCGAGGCCGGCACGCGGTATGCGGCGGATTGCCGTCGCATCCTCGCAGATGTCGCCGAGTCCGAAGCGTCGACCATCGGTGTGCATTCGCAGCCGCGCGGACATCTCGTCATCACGGCGCCCGTGCTGTTCGGCAGCATGTACGTGACGCCGATCGTCGCGGAGTACCTCGATCGTTACCCGGAGACCGACGTCTCGTGCTGGTTCGTCGACAGGGTGGTCAACCTCATCGAAGAAGGCATCGATGTGGCCGTGCGAATCGGGGAACTGTCCGACTCGAGCCTGCAAGCGGTCAGCGTCGGGCGGGTCGATCGAGTGCTGTGCGCGTCACGCGGTTATTTGAAGCGCCACGGCCTACCGCGTGAACCGCGCGATCTCGCTGAACATCGAGTCATCTCCGCGGGCGGCGTGTCGCCCACGCAGGAATGGTCGTTCATGGCCGAGGGGAAACCGCTCCGGGTGCGTGTTCGCCCGCGCTTGTCCACGACCAGCAACGACTCGGCCATCGCCGCTGCGCTCGACGGCTTCGGCATCACCCGCGTGTTGTCGTATCAGATTGCTGAGCATGTGAAGCAGGGCAAGCTCGAACGGATACTCGAACGCTACGAGCCGTCGCCGTGGCCGATCCACGTCGTGCATCGCGAGGGGCGGCATGTCGCGCAGAAGGCGCGGGCGTTCGTGGATCTTGCGGTTGAACGTTTGCGAGCGGACGCTTCTTTGCGCTGACATTCGATCTGCCCACACGGACCGCTCGGAACGCGCCTTCGAGAGAGATGACTCGAGTCACTAGTCAGCCCTAAGCTACAAGAGTCTGACAACTGGCTCGGCGCTATGGCCAACGGAGCTTCGTCAACGACTTCCTCACGCAGCGTATTTGTCGCGTATCCGGCTTCGTCGACAATCGCAAAGGACGCGATAAGGCACGCCCTTGCTCAACGAAGCGGCGGAGGGATGCACGAATTCGTGCCGTGGGAAGCTCTGGATATCGCAGGTCATTTC
>CAZLDA010000705.1:0-2286 GCA_964557875.1 uncultured Pseudomonadales bacterium
AAGAATGCGTGCCCCCAGCCACGCGACGACCGCTCATTGCGGCGAAGCATGAAGCCGAAGTCGTCTTGTGCCCTGTCGATGTCGCGATCGACCGGAGCGGGCGGCGCACCTTGGCACTCACTGCGTCGTCGTTCGAGAACGCCCTCCCACGGATAGCCAGAATTGACGGCAAACGAACTCTGAAACTGATACATCGTGCCGTTCGTGGCCGTTCCCGTATTGCCGGCAACGCCGAATGCCGGCGACGTACGCGTCGACGTCGTGGCCGCGATCGTGTCGAGCACCGACGAAAGTGCGCTCTGCAGCGTCGCGCGATCCGTGGCGTAGAGCACCGTGCTCGTACCGCCGTTGATCGCAATCGGCTCGAGCGCAGCTCGTGCGTTCGGATCGCTCGCGTTGAACGCGATCACGTACGTGCGCGCGTTCGGCCGGCCGGCACCGCTCATCGCCATGGAGAGCGCAGTCTGCTCAGGGAGATTGTACGGGCATGATCCCGTGCCGCCCACACAGGCCGGGCGAAAGTCCATGTTGGGTGCGCCGTCAGTGACCAGAATGTTGAAGCGCTCGCGACATGCATAATACGGGTCGCCGGTGCCGCTCGAATTCGAGACCACGTCGGGGTTGGTGGTCCAATAGTGCATCGCGTCTTCGAGCATGCCGGCGATCGGCGTGCCGCCGTACGGCCGAACGCCCGCGACCGGCGGCAGCGGTGTCGCACGCTGCGTGCCCGTCAGCGTGCGCTGAATCGCATCGTTGATCTGCTGCAGCACGGTTGCATCGGCATTGGGGGGTCCCACCGAGATCAATCCGCCGGGCACCACGTCGATGACGTTGTTGTCGAACGACTGACGGCGCGCGCCCACATTGACGTTCGCCGTAACCGCACAGCCATTCGCGAGAAAGCCCCGGTTCGGACCGTACGAATACATACCGTCGTTCGCTCCGGTTCCGATGCGGTAGTCGTTGTCGAACGTCATCAGGCCGAAGCGAACGCGCTCGCGATACACGTCGAAAACGCCGTCGTTTGACTGGCGCGCGCCGCCGGTGGCGTTCCACAAAGGCACGTTGTTCGACAGGATCTCGTGGTGCGGAATGGGATACAGATAGTCCACTTCGGCCGGATTCGTGCGGGCCACTTCGCGACAGCCGAAGTTCTCGACCGTTCCGGTGAACACCTCGATCGCCGTCGTCCAGCGATTGCGCTGCTCGGCCGCCGGGCACGAACTCGAGCACATCGACGCGCCATTCGAGCAGTCGTTGCACGGTCCGCCGTCAGCGCCAATGCACGAGCTGTTCGCCACGCCGTTGCGCCACTCCATCGATCCTGAAGTGTCGAGCAGCACGAGCACATTGGGCCTGATCATTCGAACATCGGCCTGTGCATCGGCGGGTGAATCACGCAGCGCCACCAGCGCGAGCGCGACCAATCCGCCAGCCATGATTCTCGAGATCGTTCGGGGACTCATCGTGTGCCTCCAACTGACGCTCATATGCACGGAACCTGCGACAGAACGCGTGCGTTCAATCGGGCCTCCGTGTTGCCGCCGTAGCGCGGATCACGTGCCCGAGGGCCCGTGCTCGTTTGCAGGCGGGTGATTCCTTCTGAAGAAAACTCCACCGACAGAATCGGCGGTGAGTAATTTCGGCCGCCGCCGACGTCGTAGCCGGGCAGCGGCTGCGTAGAGCGGGCCGCAAGACGTGCGGCGGTCACGAAGCCGGCGATGAGGTTTCCGGGGCCGAAAGAGCCCTCGATACGCGCGCCACCGCCACCCGGTGTCGGGCGGGCAAAGAGCCCATTGGTGCCCGGCAACGTGAGGGTGATGAAATCGTCGATGTAGAACCGATACGTTCGCGGTTGTTCCGCATAGCGCGGATCGGGCGCGGTCATCAGAACCTGGCGATCGATCACCTGCTGATAAGCCCTGCAATCCGTTCGCACGCGATCGAGCGCTGCGACAACGCCCGATTCCGACACGTACTGCGTCTGCGACGCCTGCCTTACGAAACCAGACGTGCGAACCTCGAGCGCGCTGCTCTGCGCTGCAAAAACTCCGGCGGCACTGACCATCACGATAAGCATCGCCACGTTGCTTGCCATCGCCCAAGTTCTTCAAGAGCATAAGTGCTTCTTTGTATTTGGTGTCGTACAACACCATCATGTCTTGCTCGCCCTTCATGAACGTATATGCTTCAACCAAGCAACCATACAAAAGTGCAGAGTCAAAGTTGTCGCCTAGCCATGTGGTTTCTGCATCCACAATAGACTCAGGATAGTAGTAATAATGC
>CAZLDA010000706.1:0-2274 GCA_964557875.1 uncultured Pseudomonadales bacterium
GGCTGCTCGAGGACGCCGATCCATTTCGTGCCGGTCCCCGTGAAGATGAGTTGCACCTCATCGCCGGCGTCAGCGAATTCCTTGACGGCATAGAGGGCATTGACGATCCGGCCGAGGGACTCGCCCCCTTCCGTATCCGTTAGTACGACCACGGCAACTTTGGACATTCGAAATCTCCCTGTCGGTGAAGTGCAATGAACGCTGCACACAGCACAACACTGCGTGCACTACTTGCTGGATGCATCTGGTCGAGCCGCCCGCAGAACGGGATACGTGGCGGTGAAGACGTAATCCTGGTTCGCGCCGGAGTGGCACAGGTTGCAGTTCTCGGTCTGCATCCGCGTGCCGGCCGCCTGGTAGTGCGGCGCCTCGCCGAAACGGAAGAACGCCCACCCGCCCGGTTCGTCGTGAAAACGCTCGTGGTCCTTGACCATCGCTTCCAGACCGTGAAATTCACCCTGGAAGTACCCGTTGCCGCTGGGCATCTGTTTGCCCCCGACGGACACCAGTTCCTTGAGAATCACCGTGCCGTCACGAAACTCGCCGGTCCGCTTGTAAGCGGCGAAGCTGGCGGGATCGATATAAACGTTGTGGAACTCGGGGAACGCCGCGTGGCCGTCGTTCAGGTCGTTGGGCGTCACCGGCGCTCCGATGAACACCCATTCCCGATGGTTCTCCGGCCGGACCAGTTCCCCCTCGTCGTTGAAGGTCGCCACGCGTCCGGCAACCGTCGACGGCTCCGTTGTTCGCCCCATCGCCACGGGTTCGCTCACGCTTCCGCAGCCCGCGAGAATCGTCGGAACGATGGCCGACGTCCCCAGCAACAGAGCCGTCCGCAGTCCCTTTCGAGTGGATGTTCTCATCGGTGATTCCTTTGTGTGGTGTGACCTCGATTGCCTTCCCCAAACGATTGGTCTGAAGGCACTGAGGCCTTGAGCAATGTCGATGCCAATACAGTTACGAAAGTCAAATCGATACGTATCGCTATCGTTGATAATGCTTTGAGACTATCGTGCGGTTGACGTAGATGGTCCATGTGATACGATATGTCGTGTTGTTGTACGGAATGTCGTAATGCACCGTGCGCGCGGGATCACCGGAGCGTCCCATGACTCAGCGAAGTTCTTCCATCGCAATCAAACGTCCCCCCACGGTCGTCGATGCCACCTTGCGGTCGATCATGGACGGCACCGCCACAGCGCGCGGCGAGCACTTCTTCCGTTCGCTCGTGCAGTACCTGGCGATCTCACTGCACGCGAAGAGCGCCTTCATCGCCGAACTGATCCGCGATCGCTCGGCGGTCCGCACACTGGCCGTCTGGGTCGATGACCGTCAGGACGAGAACTTTGAGTTCGAACTCGACGGAACGCCGTGCAAGGCGGTCGTACTTTCCGGCGAGATCCAGCATTTTGCAGACGACGTGCAGCAGACGTTTCCCACGAACGAAATCCTCAAGAACCTCGACGCACGCAGTTACCTCGCGGTCCCACTCATGGACGACCGGAATGAAGTCGTCGGACACCTGGCCGTGATCGACGACAAGCCGATGCAGGCCGACGAGCGGGAACTGTCGATCTTTCACATCTTCGCGGCTCGCGCGACGGCCGAACTCATCCGCCGCCAGGCCGAGCAGCGGCTCGACGACGTCCGCCGCCGCGAGCAACGGTTGCGCAGCGAACAGCAACGGATGGAAGCCGAGGTCGCCTGGCTGCGCGAAGAACTCCGATCGCGATCGGAGTTTGCCGAGATCGTCGGCGAAAGCGACGGGATCTGGAAAGTGCTGCGGAACGTCGACATGGTCGCTTCGACCGACAGTACGGTCCTGATCCTGGGTGAGACCGGCACCGGCAAGGAACTCGTGGCGCGCGCCATCCACCGGAACAGCAAACGTCACAACGGCCCGTTCGTCCGCGTCAATTGCGCGGCGCTCCCTGAATCACTGCTGGAAAGCGAACTGTTCGGACACGAGCATGGCGCGTTTACCGGAGCGACGCAGCAGCGCGCCGGCCGGTTCGAACTGGCCGACGGAGGGACGATTTTCCTGGACGAGATCGGCGAAATGTCTCTGCCTGCCCAGTCGCGCCTGCTGCGCGTGCTGCAGGAGCACGAACTGGAGCGCGTCGGCGGGAGTCGCACGATCCAGATCGACGTCCGCGTCCTCGCGGCCACGAATCGCAACCTGCTCGACATGGTCGAGGAAAACACGTTTCGCGAAGACCTGTATTACCGGCTCAACGTCTTTCCCATTCAGATTCCCGCACTCCGCGAGCGCCC
>CAZLDA010000707.1:0-2270 GCA_964557875.1 uncultured Pseudomonadales bacterium
TCGAGCAGTCCTGTCTCGGCCAGCATCAACGCACCCGAGCAGGCGGAGTAAAGATAGGCGCCGGCGTGATAGCGGCGGCGCAGCCAGTCCATCAAGGCCGTATGACGCCCCTTTATAGATTCGTCGGGGCCGAGCCACAGTTCGGGCAGAATCACGATGTCGGCTTGTGGATCCTTACCGATCGACGCGTCCGGCTGCACCGGCACGCCGTGACCGCAACGAAACGCGCGTGCCGCAGGCGAAACGATGCGCACGTTGAAGAGCTTGCGCGGTGCTTCGCGGCGAGCGAGCGTCTGCCAGATGTTGCCCGCGGCGTTCAGTACGTCGCTCATGCCGTAGAGAGCGGAGCCTGCGGTTTCCGGTACCGCGACGATCAGTACCTCGATAGGCGAACGAGCTCGGCGCGTCATGAGCACTCCCCGGCGATTCAATGGTGGCACGAAAGAACCGTTCGTGACCGCAACGCATCTTAGATGGATGCACCTCGCGCCGTAACGTAGCTCCCACGTCGCGGCCATCCGGAGCGACACCTTCAAACGAGGAGAACGACATGAACATGAAAGCAACGCACACCCTGAACGGCCTCGATCTCGACGCCATGGCGGCAACGGTCGCCGCGTTGAAGGCCGATCCCGCGCTCGCGCGCTTCGAATTCCGTGCAAAAAACACCTGGATAGGCGGTGGCGAAAACCGCTCGACCATTCGCGAGTTCTACGGCGCCGGCGGCGAAGACACGTCGCGCACACAGGCCTTCGAGTTCACGAACGGAGAACCGCCGGTGCTGCTCGGCGCGAACGAGGGTGCGAACCCCGTCGAGTTCCTGCTGCACTCGCTCGCCGGCTGCGTGACCACGACAACGGTGCTGCACGCCGCCGCGCGCGGCATCCGCATCACCGCGTTGTCCACCGAACTTTCCGGCGACATCGACGTGCAGGGGTTGCTCGATCTCGACCCGACGGTGCCGGTCGGCTATCGCGAGATCCGCATCAAGATGCACGTCGAGGCGGACTGCAGCGACGCCGAGCTCGATGCGCTGCTTGCGTTCACGAAGGCGCACTCGCCGGTGTGCAATACGGTGTGCCGGCCGGTGCCGGTGGTCATCGAGCGCGTTTGATCGCGTGGACCAACAGCACATCACAGGGGCGTGCGTGTGCACACCCCAATCGTCGCGGCGGGACGCGAAGTCCCGCCGAGCGATTCCCTATGACAACTTCGCGGGTCCGTACAGCTGCGTGAACTCGTTCTTGCGCGGACCGGCATAGCCGAACAGATACGCGCCGACTTTCCGCATCTGAATTTCCTCCGAACCTTCGGTGATGCGATAGCGGCGGTGGTGCCGGTAGATGTGCTCGAACGCTTTGTGGCGCGAATAGCCCATGCCGCCGTGCGTCTGCATCGCCTGGTCGGCGGCGTCGCAGCAGAGGCGGTTACCGATGTAGTTGCACATCGACACGCGGTCGGAAATCGTCCGCTCCACTTCCTTGTGTGGCATGGAGTCGATTGCAATCGCGGTTTCCCAGATCAGCAGGCGCAACATCTGCGCTTGCGTGTGCAGTTCGATCAGCGGCCATTGAATGGCCTGGTTGTTCGAGAGCGGCTTACCGAACGGTTTGCGTTGCCGCGAATACGCAACGCTTTCGTTGATGCAGTACACCGCGGCGCCGAGCGACGAAGCGGCCTGACGGATGCGGTTCTGGTGAACGAAGCTCTGGCCGATGGCGAGGCCGCCGCCGATTTCGCCCCAGTAGCTGTTTTCCGGAATCCACACGTCTTTGATCGACACGCGCGGGTGGTCCGTCGGCATGTTGAAGGTCCACAGATACTCTTCGACTTTCACGCCGGGCGAGTCCGCCGGAATGATGAAGCACGTGATGCCGCGCGCATCGCCGTCTTTGCCGCTGGTGCGCGCGAACGTCATGACGTAGTTGGCGTGGTGCATGCCGGTGGTCCACATCTTTTCGCCGTTGATCAGCCAGCCGGGTTGGCCGTTTCTCGTTTGTGGTACGGCCTTCGTTTCCATGAACGTGGCGTCGGAGCCGTGGTTCGGTTCGGTGAGACCGAAGCCGGTACGCAAGCGTCCGTTCAGCAGGTCGTCGCTGTAGCGCTTGTATTGCTCCGGCGTGGCGAACTCTTCGAACATCACGATGAACGGGTTGTTGCCCACGATCGAGTGCTCGGTCTGCAGATCGTTGAAGAGGCCAAGTCCTTTCGCGGCGAGGTGTTCGCGAATCACCGCCATCCACAGGTTGGAACCGCCTTTGCCGCCATGT
>CAZLDA010000708.1:0-2267 GCA_964557875.1 uncultured Pseudomonadales bacterium
CACTTCGTCCGGAAGATCAAAGGCGATTGCAGGCATGAGGTGCGGACTCGACGGTGCCAAGGGGAGCAACGCTAGGGCCCGCGCGCGGTGCGGTCAAGTTCGAAGGCCGTTACGTCATGGTTGCGTTGCAGAGGCAATACCCCGCGAGCCGAATGCCCCAACTGTTCTTGTATGGTGCGGCTTACCGAGAACTGTTTGTTCGCCAGCCGGTCTTGGTTCCTCTGGACTGGAACGGTTGCATCGCGCATCTGGACGTGTGACTAACGTCGGAACCGATTGTGGTGATCCGAGCGGTGAGCGTAACGTATGCAAGCACGGAAGAGACGTTGCGCACTCGCACCAGCGAGTGCTGACAAGAATTGATCGAACATTGATGGGAGCAGCAAAAATGTCACGATTCTCCAGATGGCGCGCAGTTACGGGTCTCGCGTTGACGGGATTGGTGTTTCTTGTCGCATCGCTGCCGGCGCAGGCGATTACCGGCAATTACCATCCCGACTCGATTCACACGTACGTAGGGCTCGCGGTGTTCTACGATCAAGACGGCAATTTTTCGCACCGATGCTCTGGAAGCCTGCTGTCGCCCAGCATCTTTCTAACGGCCGGGCATTGCACCGACGACGCGGACAATCTTTCGTATGCGCGGATCTATTTCCAGCAGGATGCCGGCGGACACTACGATCCCGCCACGCAACACGATCCAGTCACCGGCTACCCCGATACCTGCATTGCGAATGATCCGCGCTGCGTGACTGGGCGCGAATTGCATGACTACGGTTTCGATAACTTCGCAGGTTTCCCGGACACGCACGACGCCGGCATCGTTGTTCTCGATGACCCAGTGACCTTCCCAACTACGTTTGCGAGCCTCGCGGCGCCGGGCGCACTCGACGTGCTCACCAGCAAACGCGGGCAGAACGCATCCTTCACCATCAGTGGCTATGGACTCTCTGACAACTGGCCGGCGAACGAACCGCCGACGTCGTTCCGTGTGCGCCTGATGGCGACCTCTAGATTGCAGAACCTGCAGAACGTTTGGACCAGCGGATTCAACATTCAGCTCTCGAGCGCACAAGGCAACGACCGCGGCGGTATCTGCAGCGGCGATTCAGGCGGCCCCGCGCTCTGGCAGAACACGAACATTCTCACCGGCGTGACGAGCTTCGGTAAGCACGAGCAATGCCTCGGCAACGGATTCGAGTACCGGGTCGATCAACAGGAAGTGATCGATTGGATTCTTGAGATCGCCGGCGACGAAGCCGACGACATTTCCATCGTTCCGCTGAAGTAATCGCGCAGTTCCACGGGCGGGTGTTGCGCCTGCCCGCGGCCTTCGAAAGGCTCGATGCCTAAGTGTCACCTGAAGGCTTGCGCAGGTGCAGCCCAGCGAGCGGGCTTCGCACGGCGTTGCCACCCCGGTTGAGCACGTGCGTGTAGATTTGCGTCGTCTTCAGATCCGTGTGCCCCAACAGTTCTTGTACGGTGCGTATGTCGTAGCCGCTTTCGAGCAGGTGCGTTGCAAAAGAATGACGCAGTGTGTGCGGGCTTGCGTGCTTTTCGATCTTCGCCTCGCGCAGCGCCTTGCGCATGTGGCGCTGAATCAATTCGGGTAGCAGGTGATGACGACGCGCCTCGCCGTTGTCACGCGGATCGCGGCTGAACTCGGCGCTCGGAAAGACCCACTGCCATGGCCACTCGAAGGGCGCGTTCGGATACTTGCGCGCGAGTGCGTAGGGAAGGTAAACGCCAGCCATGCCGCGCTCGCGATCGCGCTGGTACGTGACTCGAACCTGGCCGAGATGCGCCGTAAGCGGCTCGACGAGATCGGCAGGCAGCATCGATACGCGGTCTTTCCCACCCTTACCCGAGCGCACGTAGATGGCAAGACGCTCGAAGTCGATGTCCTTTACTCGCAGGCGCAACCCTTCCATCAGGCGCAGCCCTGAACCATAGAGCAACGCGGTGACGAGCCACACCGTGCCGTCGAGTTGATTGAGCAGGTTGACGACCTCGTCGCGAGTGAACACCACCGGAATGCGTGGCTGCGACTTTGCTCGTGCTGCGCCGGCCAGGCTACCGAGCGGTTGCCGGAGAAGGTGTTTGTAGAGGAACACGAGCGCGTTCAGAGCCTGATTTTGCGTAGAAGCCGATACTTGTCGTTCGACTGCGAGATGAGTCAGGAACTGAACGACGTGCGTCTCGTCCATCTCGGCAGGATGACGTAGCTGGTAGAAGCGGATGTACTGCTTCACCCAGTGCACGTACAC
>CAZLDA010000709.1:0-2265 GCA_964557875.1 uncultured Pseudomonadales bacterium
CGCACATGGGCCAGCCGGTTTCGGTCTGCCACCAGTGATCGATCACCGGAATCGGCAGCATGTCGTTCAGCCAGTGATACGTCGGCGGATCGAGCCGTTCGCCGGCAACGAACAGATATTCGAGACACGAGATGTCATACGCGGATTTCAGCTGCGCGTCGGGATCTTCCTTCTTGATCGCACGAAACGCGGTCGGCGCAACGAAGAAACTCTTCACGCGGTGCTGTGCGATCACGCGCCAGAATGCGCCGGCGTCCGGAGTGCGCACCGGTTTGCCTTCGTAGAGAATCGTTGTGCAGCCCTTGCTCAAGGGTCCGTACACGATGTACGAATGTCCAACGACCCAGCCGACATCCGACGCAGCCCAGAACACCTCGCCTGCATCCACGCCGTACACGGCGTGCATGCTGTAGTTCAGCGCCACCGCATGGCCGCCGTTGTCGCGCACTACGCCTTTCGGCTTGCCGGTCGTGCCGGACGTATAGAGGATGTAGAGCGGATCGGTCGCATCGACCGGCACCGCGTCGACGGGTTTTGCGGCAGCCTCCCACTCGCGCCAATCGCGATCGCGCGTCGGGTCGAGTGACGCGGTCACCTGCGGTCGTTGCAGGATCACACACGCGGTGGGCTTGTGATACGCCAGACGTATCGCTTCGTCCAACAGCGGCTTGTAGGGAATCGGCGCGCTGAACTCGATGCCGCAGGATGCGGAGAGAATGACCTTCGGCGTGGCGTCGTCGATTCGAACGGCGAGTTCCGGCGCTGCGAATCCGCCGAACACCACGGAGTGCACGGCACCGATGCGCGCGCACGCGAGCATGGCCACCGCCGCTTCCGGCACCATCGGCATATAGACGATGACTCGGTCACCCTTGCGAACGCCGAGTTCTGCCAAGCCGCCCGCGACGCGCGCAACCCAATCGCGCAACTCCGAGAACGTGTATTTGCGAACGGTGCCTGTGACGGGCGAGTCGTAGATCAGCGCAGTCTGATCACCGCGTCCGTTATCGACATGACGATCGAGTGCCAGCCAACAGCTGTTCAGCTTTCCGCCGCGAAACCAGCGCGACGCGCCGTTCGGGTCCTGGTCGAGGATCGTCCGCGGAAAATCGAACCACTCGATGGCCTGCGCCTGTTCGCGCCAGAAACCCTCGGGGTCATCGATCGACCGACGATATTCGCTTGCGTAGCTCATGGCTCCTTGCGCGCGTCGCGGGCAAGGGACTCACGCGATCAGCCGCGACGCGGCCGGCTTTTCATCAGCTTCTGCAGATCGCCGTTCGAAGGCTTCGCCTTCATCAGCTGCTTGTACGACGCGGACTTGCGATTGATCTTCTTGTGCTTCGCGTAAAACTCGACGGCCTTGCCCCATGCGCCATTCAAGCCGTGGAGATTGATCGAGACCGTCGTGTTGACGATCTTCGATTCGAGCGTCGACATGATGCCGATCTGGAACACAGGCGTTTTCGTGCCGCTCTTTTCCGTCTTCATGCGGAACAGAATGCCGCGCACGCGTCCTTTGTCGTCGACATAAACTTCGCGTGCTGCCTTCTCCTTCGCGCCCATCTGGCTGCGCGCCAGTTCGGTGTCGCGAGCATCCGCCTGTTTCTTGATCAACGAGCGTTTCGAACCGCGAATGCGCTTCCCGTCTTCTTTCAGCGAGAAGTATTCCTGATACGTCTTGCCGTTGATCTGCCGTCGTACGCGGTAACCGTGAAACCGCGGGGTATCCAGTAGTTCGACACTCATTCTTTTACCTCGTTAAGTACGTGGTTCCACTCTCGATTCACGCCGCAGGAACGATGCCTGATGTCTGCAGCGACTTGATCTCCTGCGCGGAGAATCCGCAGTCTTTCAAAACGGACAAGGAGTCCTCGCCGGGACGCCGGGCGCCATGCGAAATTTCGGGCTTGGTGCGGCTGAAGCGAGGCGACGGTGCCGGCTGTATGACACCATCTATGTTCACGAAGCTGTTGCGCGCGACATTGTGCGGGTGGTCGGGCGCTTCGAAGATCGAAAGCACTGGTGCGAAGCACACGTCGCTGCCTTCCATGATCTCGCACCATTGCGCCTGAGTTTTCGTCTTGAACACGCGCGTCAGCTCTTCTTTCAGAGCGGGCCATTGCTTCGCATCCATCTGCGGCTTGAACTTCTCGCGATCGAGGCCGGCTTTTTCGAGAAGCAGCGCATAGAACTGCGGTTCGATCGAGCCGATGCAGATGTGTTTGGCGTCGCTCGTTTCGTACGTGTCGTAAAAGTGCGCGC
>CAZLDA010000710.1:0-2264 GCA_964557875.1 uncultured Pseudomonadales bacterium
ACCGGCACGGTGCTGTCGAGCGAGATGGTTCAACCCGCGATCAACGGCCCGTTGATTCGCGGACCGGAGCGTGCCGAGTACACGATCGGCGTGGAAGGCTGCAATCAAAAGCAGACGTACGTCGTGATCTGTCCGCAAGACGGGTCGGGCGGCTGCTTCGCGGCTGAAGGCAACAACTGAAGCTCACGAAACAGTAAGGAAACGTCATGCAGCTTCGACTGACCCTTTCCGGTTTTGCGGCGCTCGGATTGCTCGCACTTGCGCTGAGCGCGCGTGCAGCTGCCCCACAAGGCGGCATTGCCGCAGCGGAAGCCGCCGCGGCGGCAAATCAGGCCGCATTGCGGCAGTACACGTGGATTCAAACGACGCAGATCAGCCTGAAGGGCGAGGTCAAAGCGACGAAGGTCGAGTCAGTGCTCTACGGACCAGACGGCCAGCAGCAGAAGACGGTCATCTCCGCGCCGCAGCCGAAGCAGGAGCCGGGCCTGCGCGGACGCATACAGGAGCATGAAGAGGACGAGCTGAAGAACACGCTGGAAAGCGCTGCGTTGCTGGTGCAGAGCTACGTGCCGCCGTCGCCCGAGAAGCTGCAGGCTTCAGCCGGTGCCGGCAACATGCAGATACTCGCCGGGCAACCCGGCCAGGCGATTCTGGCGTTCTCGAACTATCAGTAGCCGGGCGATTCACTTACGCTTACGATGAACCTCGAGCCGCGCGTCATGCAGACCATCGATGTTTCGACATGGATGGGCTGCCCCGACAAGACGGTCACGCTGGTGGTCAACATGCAACAGCTGCCCGACGGTACGAACTACCCGCAGCTGTCGACGCTGACCATTCCGTCGAGCAATGTGCAGGTGATGGTGAACAACTCCGACTTTCAGAAAATCGGTATGTAATGGCGGTTTTGGTCGCCAACAACTCTGAAGAGGCGCAATAGCGTGGCCGCACCGCTCGACGATGTCAGCGTCATCACCATCGAGAGCTGGATGGCTGCGCCAAGCGCCAGCGCCATCCTGGCGGACCTCGGTGCCGACGTCATCAAGGTGGAACCGCTAACGGGCGACCCGATGCGGGGCTTGAGCCGTCCGGCGAAAGTCGAAGGCGCATTCAAGAGCTACGACCTGCAGTTCGACGTCGACAACCGCGGCAAACGGTCGATTGCGGTGGCGCTCGACACCGACGCCGGCGCCGATCTGGTGCGACGTCTCGTCGCCGGCGCCGACATCTTCATGTGCAACCTGCTTACGCATCGCCAGGCGAAGTTCGGCCTCGACCCGGCGAGCCTTTTGAACATCAATCCGAAACTCGTCCACGCAACGTTGACCGGCTACGGCACGACCGGACCCGAAGCGAAGCGGCCGGGTTATGACGTGACTGCGTTCTTCGGTCGCTCGGGTCTGTACGACTCGAGCCGCGAAGGCGACGACGGTACGGTGCCGATGGCGCGCCCGGCGCAAGGCGATCACACCACGGGGCTTGCACTCGTGGGCGCCATCCTTGCAGCGTTGCGCATGGCGGAGCGCACCGGCAAAGGCCAGGTGGTGGAAACGTCCCTGTTCGAAACGGCGGTGTGGACGCAGGCTACCGACTACGGCGTAACCGCGGTGGACCGTTCGCCGGTGCGGCGGCGCTCGCGGCATCAGATGCTCGCGCCCACTGCGAATCGCTATCCGTGCGGCGACGGCAAATGGATCGGGCTCAACATGCCGGAAGAATCGGCATGGCCGCGCCTCGCCAAGGTGATCGGTCGCGAACAATGGCTCACGGACGAACGATTCAAAGACGCCCGGTCGCGCTATCAGAACATGGCCGAACTCGTCGACGGCGTGGACAAGGCGTTGTCCATCAAGAGCCGCGACGAATGGGGCGCGATCTTCGATGCCAACGGATTGATCTGGGGGCCGGTTCTCGCACTGCACGAAGTGGCGATGGACCCGCACGCCGATGCAATCGGCCTGTTCCCGGAGATCGAACATCCGCAACTCGGCCCATACCGTACGGTGAATGCGCCGATGCGTTTCCAGACCGCCGATGTGAAGCCGCGCTCGCCCGCGCCGAAGATCGGCGCAGACTCACGCGACGTGATGAAGTCGTTGGGGCTGACCGACGTCGAGATCAACGCACTGATCGATCAGAAGATCGTGCGCGCCTGACACTAGTTTCCTTCGACACGTTTCGCCGATCCTCCGACCACGATGGTTCCATTGCTGACTGCAGTGGGGCTGACTGCAGTGGGGCTGACGGCGGTGGGCGGCGCGTCT
>CAZLDA010000711.1:0-2264 GCA_964557875.1 uncultured Pseudomonadales bacterium
GATGCCGGCCTTGAAGCGGAGGTCGAAAATACGGGCGGTTTCGCCGAAGTTGTTTGCCGTTGCCTGCGCAACTTCCAACTGACGGTCGAGCGCTCGCAACGCAACATAGTTCGCCGCAACGCTCGTGACTAACGAGAGCACTACGCCGCGCTTCGCCTGTTCGCTTGCATACACGCGCGCCTGCGCAGCCTCGGTCAGGCGCTGCACACGACCGAAGAGGTCGATCTGCCAGGAAGTGCCGAGCGATGCTTCGTACAGCGTGAAGTCAGGGTCGCCGGCCGGCGGAATCGGCGGCACGCCCAGCCGGCTCGCCTGCGCGTGACTCACACCGGCGCCATAACCGACTTGGGGAAACAGCTGCGATCGCGTGGCAACGAGCGCGCCGATGAACTGATCGATACGCGCAGCGGCAATGCGCACGTCGTGATTCTCGCGCAGCGCCGTTTCGATCAGATCGTTCAGCGCGGGGTCGCCGAACTGCTCCCACCACTTCGTGTTCGCAACATCGGCGGCGTTGGGATAATCGATGCGCCACGCCGTGGGTGACTCGACCTCGGGCCGCTGATAGTCCGGCCCGACTTTGCAGCCGACCACAGCGATGACAACGAGCACGACGAGCGGTACGCGCATGGATTTGCTCATTATTCGATCCTAGCCGGAGTCTCTTCGATCATCACCGGAGTGCGCGTTGACCGGCACAGGTGCGTACCTTAGCCTGCCGCATTCTTGCAGCTTTCCCGCGGCATTCCAAATGCGTTGGGTCTTCGTTTGCGCCGTTCTCTGCCTAGCGGGATGTGGGTTGCTTCCGCGCAACGCCGTGCCCGTGGAGCTGATGTCCGAGGCCACAATTCCCGGCATGCCTGACATACGCGCATCGGCCGGCCGACGCAGTGCGGCGATGACGAGCGATTTGAGGCGCTCGTTCGAACAGGAGTCGCCCGAACAGTTTGCGATCGGACCCGACGGTTACGTCCACTATGCGCACCTCGCGATATCGGGCGGCGGAGCGAACGGCGCATTCGGCGCGGGATTCCTGAACGGTTGGTCCAAGACCGGCCATCGCCCGACTTTCAAGATCGTCACCGGCGTGTCGACCGGCGCGTTGATGGCGCCGTTTGCTTTCCTCGGCGCTTCCTATGACGACGCGCTGCGCGAGTTCTACACCACCACCTCGACGCGCAATATCCTGAGGCCGCTCCGTCTGCTGCCGCAGCTGCTCAGTGGAGAGTCGCTGGCCGATGCGGCGCCGTTGAAAGCGCTCATCGAGCAGCACGTCAATGAGGAACTGATGCATCAGGTCGCACTGGCACATGCGGCCGGCCGGCGACTCTATTTCGGTACTACGGACCTCGACTCGCAGAACTTCGTCGTCTGGAACATGGGGCTGATCGCGTCGAGCAACTCGCCGGGCGCGCTCGATCTGTTCCGCAAGGTGATGCTGGCGTCGGCGTCGATTCCAGTCGCCTTCGCACCAATTCTCTTCGAAGTGGAAGCAGGCGGCCGGCGCTACGACGAAATGCACGTCGACGGAGCCGTTGCGGCCAATGTCTTCTACTCGGGCGGCGTGTTCACTTTTTCAGAAGCGCGCGCCGGCGTTGGGCGGGGCGTGGGGAAAGAGGATGTCTTCATCATTCACAACGGCCAGTTGGCTCCGGTGCCGCAGGTCACGCGCCGCTCGGTGCGCGCTATCGCGGCGCGCTCGTTCGAATCCACACGCAAGGCCGCGTTCGTCGGCGACCTGTTCCGCATCTATGCCGTGACCGTACGCGAAGGAGCGCAGTTCAACTGGATCACGATGCCGAACGGCGTCGAACTGGAACGCAGCGAGTTGTTCGATCCGGTGTTGATGAAGGCGCTGTACGATCTCGGTTACCGAAATGCCGTGGCCGAACAGACATGGGCCACCGGCCCTCCAGGCCTGGGACCGCGAGAGACACGATGAAGGCGTAAGGCGCGCGCCATACTGACTCCGTTAGAGGACGATCGACCCCGTCGCCAACGCATACACCGACGCAATCGCTGCGACAGAGACTGCGCCGAACAACACCGACTCTGGGACGCTGAACACCCGTTGATTGCGCTCGCGTCGCGAATAGAAGTAGAGCCATGTTCCCGGTGCATACAGCAGCGCCGACAACAACAGGAACTTCGCGCCACCGGCATAGAGCATGCCGGCTGCATATATCGTCGCGATCGCCGCACGCACCTGGTCCCCGCGCCGGCCACCGCCTTCGGTGGCGTACGTTTCGCCGCTCGACGCGAGC
>CAZLDA010000712.1:0-2261 GCA_964557875.1 uncultured Pseudomonadales bacterium
TTGCATCGCAACGTCGCCTGCCCGCCACGATGCCTCGGAAGCCAGCATCTTCGACATGTTCGCCTCCGCGCCGCACTCGAGCCCGGCATCGAAGAGCCGCGCCGCCTTTTCCACCATCAACGCAGCAGCCTCGATTTCGGCATAGCAACGCGCAATCGGAAACTGCACACCCTGGTTCTGGCCGATCGGCCGGCCGAACACGATTCGCTCGTTGGCGTATGCAACGGCCTTGTCGATAAAGTAGCGGCCGTCGCCGACACATTCCGAGGCAATCAGGATGCGCTCCGCGTTCATGCCGTCGAGGATCACGCGGAAGCCCCGCCCTTCTTCTCCCAGCAGATTTTCCGCCGGCACTTTGAGATCGGTGAAAAAGAGTTCGCACGAGTGGTGATTGATCATCGCGCTGATCGGTCGAACGTCGAGACCATGTCCGACCGCTTCACGCAGATCGACGATGAATGCCGACAGCCCTTCCGTCTTGCGCGCAACCTGGTCGCGCGGCGTCGTGCGAGCGAGCACCAGCATCAGGTCCGAGTGCTGCACCCGGCTGATCCACACCTTCTGACCGTTGATCAGATAGTGGTCGCCCACGCGCGTCGCCGTCGTCTTGAGGCTTGTGGTGTCAGTGCCGGTGGTCGGTTCCGTTACGCCGAAGCTCTGCAATCGCAACTCACCCGCGGCGATCTTCGGCAGATACGCACGCTTCTGCGTCTCTGAGCCGTGCCGCAGAATCGAGCCCATCACGTACATCTGTGCGTGACACGCACCGGCATGAGCCCCGGCCCGGCTGATCTCTTCCATGATTGCGGCGGCCTCGAGTACGCCCAATCCCGCGCCGCCATACGCTTCGGGAATCAACGCCGTGAGAAATCCTGCTTTCGTCAGTTCGCGCACGAACTCGGTCGGATAGTCGTGCGTCGCGTCCAGCTTCAACCAGTACTCCTCACCATAACGCGCGCACAGCGCCTTCACCGATGCACGAATCTCGACGATCTGCGCATCACGCGCTGCTGTGTCCACACTCATTTCTTCTCCGGGTAACTGCCTTCTGTTTTCATCGCCTGCTTTCTGTTTTCATCAAACGGGGCGGAGTATTCTGCGCCGTCCGCAATTCAACCACGATCGCCTCGATTCACAACCCTCAACGCAAGCGAGGAGCGATATGACATTGTCGTTGGGTACCCACGTCGGGCAGCAGAACATGTCGATGGACGAGATGCGCGCGCTGTGGCGCAAACTGGATCGCGCGCGATTCGACTGGATCTCTGCCTGGGATCACTTCTACGAAGCACCGCCCGCCGGCGGTACACAGCCGCACTTCGAGGCACTTGCAACGCTCGGTGCGCTCGCCGCTGAAACCCAACATGCCCGCCTCGGCTGTCTCGTCTTCTACGTCGGGTATCGCAATCCGGCGATGCTCGCGAAAGCGGCGACCACGCTCGATCACATCAGCGGCGGTCGCTTCGAACTCGGCCTCGGCGCGGGTTGGCATTTCTGGGAAGCGAAGGCATACGGCTACGAATTCCCGGAACTGAAGTTGCGTCTCGACATGCTCGACGAAGCGGCCACGATCATCCGCGGCATGCTCACGCAGGAGCGAACCACCTTTCGCGGCAAACACTTTCACGTGGACGATGCGTCGTGTCTGCCGCTGCCGGTGCAACGGCGTTTGCCGATATGGATCGGCGGCGTCGGCGAGAAGCGCACGCTGCGCCTCGTTGCCAGACATGCCGACGGGTGGAACGCCGCGTACGTCACCCCTCAGGAGTTCGGTCGCCTGAACGGTGTGCTCGACGGTTGGTGCGAACGCGAAAAGCGCGAACCAAAGAGTGTGCGACGCGCCGTGAACGTCATGTTCAATCTCGCGACCAGCGAAAAAGGCGTTGCCGCCGAATCGGAGCGTTTGAAAAGAGACTGGGGCGCGGCAGCGACGCGCATTGTCGGCGGTGCCCTACTGGGTACACCCGCACAGGCGGCCGAACGAATTCTCGAGTATGTAGCGGCTGGCGCCACCGAAGTGAACATCGCGCTGCGCGCACCGTGGAATGCCGAGGCTCTGGACGCATACATCGAAGAGGTCGTTCCGCGCGTGCGCGCGACTACGAAATAACGTCAGGCTCTGGACGAAAGCGCCTCAGCAAACGCGAGCACGCGTTCGGCTTCCGCCGCGTGCAGATTTTCGACGAGCCGACCGTTCAACACCGCCACGCCTTTACCCGCCCGTTGGGCATCAGCCCAAGCCGCAACGATCAACCGCGCAT
>CAZLDA010000713.1:0-2257 GCA_964557875.1 uncultured Pseudomonadales bacterium
TGACGGTCGAGATCATCGGGATGCGCAGGGGCCCCGTCGCGATCCCCGCGATCGTGATGATCGTAGCCATCCGGGCACGGACACGGCGCAGTGATCATGATCGTGCGATCTACACCGCTGTCGGGGTGCTGAACGTTGATGTAGGCGACGTTCGACTGGAATTTGTCGAAGTACAGCCCGGTGCTCTCGGCGCCGGTTGTCGACAAACTCGCCCATTTGCCGATGGCTTCGGCGACTCCGTCGTTGTTCCTGTCCTGAGCGAACCAGATGTCTTCGACACCGCCGGGTTGGTCTTCGACGATGTACATGTTGCCGTCGGCGTCGATGGCCAGGTTGTCCGGATTTAGAAATGCGGCGCCTGCCGGTTGTCCCGTGGCCATGTCTTTCGTTGCCTGGCTCGCGAACAGCTTGACCGTCTTGTTGCGCAGATCGATAGCGAACACCTTGTGGTTCGTCGTGGTGGCCACGAACAACAGTTGCCGCCCATCTCTCAGCGTTTTGATCTCCATATCTTCGGGCCGATCGAATCCGGTACCCAGGAATGCGGGCAGCTTGGGCGTGGCGCGACCATCGATGGCCGTGAGGCCGTTCGGGTCGGTCACGATCACAGCACCGGGGAGCGCCGAGCCGTTGACGTCGGTGATCGGAATCCACGTGGCGGCGCCTGTTGCTTCCTTCACTGTGCCGTCGCCGACGCGCAGCACGAACGTCTGGCCTGCGGCGAAGAAGTCATCGCCGTTGTCTGCGTCAGGGTCGACTGACGTGAATTTGAATATGTGGCTGCCGTTACGCTCGTCGATGAAGTAGAGGTTGCGCTTCTTGTCGAACGCGAGACCCTCGTGCGAGACGCGCGGCAGGATGTCGCGATGCACGAAGTTGATTTCGGCCGGTGCGGCCAGCGGATTCGTAACTTCGAACAGACGGCCGTAGATGCTGGTCGCGGCCCCTGGATCGCTCCACGATTCTTCGGCGGTCAGATAACCGCCCCACGGTGCCCAGCGCGACGCATCGAATGCGACGTGGCTCAGCGGCGACGGGGCTGGTTGCGGGCTGTTCCAGATGGTCGTCGTCAGCATGGTGCGCAGGTCGGTGCGTTGGATGCCCGCCTGTCCGGTTTCGAAAACAGTGAAAAGGTAGCGTCCGGCATCGGGCCCCGTCTCGTTCGCCGTGTGCATGTCGTAGCTGCCGGTGTCGAAACGATCCAATGCGCCGGGATTCGGATTGCGCGCGACGATGGTCATCTGACTGAACTTCGGTGACGAAAGTTTGTACGGGGCAGCTTCGGGCAACGTGCCTGCGCCCACGTCGCCGAGCAACGGCGTGAAATGGCTGAGCGACGTACCGTCGGCAAGCGCCGACGAACTCGCCAGCACCGCTGCGATGGCGGCAGAGAGAGTCTTGAGCTTCATGGATCACAACTCCTATCTGGTGAACTGGATTGGCGACCGCACTTGCGGCGTCACGAGCACCGTAAGGAATACGCGTTACAAGCAGATGAATAGGCAGGCTGGTTCGACGGCGGGATTTCTCGATAGCCCCTCTGTTGAATTGTTAGCGAAGTTGAATTGTTGGCAAAGTTGCATTCTTGGCGACGTTGAGGCGCCGATTGAGAGCGAACGCCGGCGGAGAGCCAAGCCGAGTCAAACGGGTCCTGCCTCGATCTGGTCAGAATGCGTGGGCAACACGATCAGGACTCCGTCCACCCAACGATGAAGTTAATGAAAATGGGAACGATTCTCATTTACATTCAACCTTTGCTTCCGTAGACTGCGCAGCCCTCGTCGCGCTGCGCGACGACGGAATTCAACGCTTGCGAGCAGTGGGGAAGGCAGTGAAGAAAATGATGCGTTCGGTAGTGGGATGTATTGTTGTTTGGGTGTTCGGTTCGGCAGCTTCGGTGAGCGCTGCGGAAGGTGATGTCGCGAGCGATCCGGCACTCGCGGATGCGGGCGAGAACCGCGTCGAGGAAATTCTGGTGGTCGGCCAGCGCGAGAATCGCGAGAGCCGCGGGGCGCTGGTGTTGCCGATGTCGCTGTTCGAAACGCCGCAGGCGGTGTCGGTGGTGGACGCGGGCTTCATCGAAGACTTCGGCCTCGACGACGTCAACCAGTTGTTGAATCTCGTCACCGGCGTGAACGTCGAACAGGTGGAAACCGACCGCACGTACTACAACGCCCGCGGCTTCGACATCAAAAGCATGCAGGTGGACGGCATCGGTCTGCCGTTCAACTGGAACGTGGTTGGCGCACTCGACACC
>CAZLDA010000714.1:0-639 GCA_964557875.1 uncultured Pseudomonadales bacterium
GGAGTTCCTTCACGATCTTCGCGAGTTCTGGAATCGCCTGCACCGCTGTCGCGCCGGTGCCGATGATGCCCACACGTTTGCCGGCGAGATCGACGTTGTAGTTCCAGCGCGACGTGTGGAACGCGATGCCCTTGTACGTCTCCATGCCTTCGATGCGCGCGAGCTTCGGCGTGGTGAGAATGCCGTTGGCGAGAATCACGAAGCGTGCGCGCATGCGGTCGCCGCGATCGGTGGTTACCGTCCATCGGCCGCTCGTTTCATCCCAGGTCGTTGCTTCGACGGTGGTGTGGAACAAGCAGTGATCGTAGAAGCCGAACTTCTCCGCCATCTTCTGGCAGTACTCGAGAATCTCGAAGCCCGACGCGAACTTCATCGTCGGCACGTAACCCATTTCTTCGAGCAGCGGCAGATAGCTGTACGCCTCGACGTCGCAGGCGATGCCGGGATAGCGGTTCCAGTACCAGGTACCGCCCACATCGCCGCCTTTTTCGCAGAAGCGCACGTCCGTGAAGCCCGCGTCGCGCAACTTGTGCCACAACAACAGTCCGGCGAAGCCGGCGCCGACGACGAGAATCTCGCATTCGTCGGTGAGCGCATCGCGTTGAATGGGATCAGCGGAATACACGTCGTCGAGATACT
>CAZLDA010000714.1:649-2249 GCA_964557875.1 uncultured Pseudomonadales bacterium
CTTCCATCGCCATGTAATCGGCGGCACCGGCGCGCGCTTCTTTGAATTCCCTGTATTTCGCTTGCTCGGCCGCGTTGAACGTCGCGCCGGGCGGCAGTTCCGGCAATGTCTTCAGCGATTCGTCGGTGACGATCGAATAGCCCTTGCCGGTGATTCGGTCGGTCGCTATGGCGGCGCGGGTGGCGAAGATTTTCAGACCGGTAGCAGGGTCGATTCGAACTGACGACATAGTGGCGTTCTCGAAGCGTGGTGCGTTGAGCGGGCAAGTATTGCGTGAGGCCGGTTGTGTGGGAAGTGTGCGTAACACACGGACGCTTGCCAGATAGGCGGCGTGCTCCGATAGTGCGGCGCTTACCGCGTTACGGAAGAGAGCCATGAGTCAGGTAACCACGCGTCCGATCGTGAGCGTCATCGCCGGCGGCAGAGGCAGGCCATTCGCAGCGTCGATGCTCGACGTTGCCGCATACGGCTATGCCGAAGCCGAGTACATGCTCGAAGGCACCGCCCAGCGTTATCGGCTGGCGAGCGGCACACAACTCGGCCGCGACGGGCATTGGCGCGCGGAAGGCGCGGGTACCGCGCCGTTCCGAACCCGCATGATCGTATACCGTCCCACCGACGCGGCACGCTTCAACGGCACCGTGGTGCTGACCTGGAACAACGTCACCGCCGGCTACGACCTGTTCGGCGCCGAGAGTCGCGAGTTGTTCGAAGGCGGCTACGCGCTGGTGTGCCTGACGACACAGAAGGTGGGCATCGAAGGATTGCCGCCGCAGCCGCAAGGGCTGGCCGCGTGGGATCCGCAACGCTACGGCACGCTCACGATTGCGAGCGACGACTACTCCTACGACATCTTCACGCAGGGCGCGATGGCGGTCGGCAAACATCGATCGCATCAAACGGTCGATCCGATGGGCGGCCTCTCGGTGCAGCGCATCGTCGCGCAAGGCGCATCGCAATCGGCCGGACGCCTCGCCACGTACGTCAACGCCATTCAGCCGCTCACGCGTGCGTTCGATGGTTTCATCCTGCAGATCTATTTCGGTTCGGGCAGTCCGCTCGAAGTAGGCGACACCGTCGTGAACATCAACGCGGCGCCGGCCATGCGAGCAGCGGATCGAATGAGAGGCAGCAACCTGCTGCGCGACGACAACGGCGTTCCGGTGTTCGTGGTCAATTCGGAACTCGAAGCCATCGCATGCTACCCGGTGCGCCAACCCGACACGGAGACGTTTCGTTACTGGGAATCCGCGGGTACGTGTCATGTATCCGCGCAGGGGCAGCGCGACCGGCAGGACAAGCTGATCCGCGACGAGGTGCGCGTGGTGCCGCTGCAGGAAGGTATCAACCGCATTCCGATACTTCCGCTGTACGACGCCGCGTTCCATCACATGCAGAAGTGGCTGACTGCGGGAACGCCGCCGCCGACCATGCCGCGGGTGGAGTTCGCCGGCGATCCGGCGGAAGTGGTGCGCGACGCGCACGGCATTGCCAAAGGCGGCATTCGCCTGCCGCAGGTGGAAGTACCCATCGCGCAGAACAGCGCCATTCCGCTTGCGGACGACGTGTTTGCGTACCTGAGAGGCTCGTGTCATCCGTT
>CAZLDA010000715.1:0-2246 GCA_964557875.1 uncultured Pseudomonadales bacterium
AGATACGGCGAAGAGAACGCGCTGATGCCGTAGTCGGCAAACGACGTGAGTGTGATACCCACCATGAAATGGAACACCGGCCATTGGCCGAACAGCGTCTTCGCCACCGCCGACAGCTCGCGAAATTCTTCTGCCATAGAGAACGGTGGAGCGGGCGGCGACAATGGCAATGCCGGATTGACCACGTGGTCGGCATAACCGCGCGGCGGATCTTTGATGTACATCCTGATCGCGAGTGCGACCAATACACCCGGCAGCCCGACCAGGACGAACGCCCACCGCCATCCGAACGTTTGCGCGATCCATCCGCCCGCAATCGCCCCGATCATGCCGCCGATCGGAATGCCGAACGCATACACGGCGAGCGCCGAGGCACGACGGCCCGCTTCGAAGTAATCGGAGATCAGCGAATGTGCGGCGGGCGACAGACCCGCTTCACCCACGCCGACCCCGGCTCGAAATAGCAGCAGCTGCGCGAAGGTCTGCGCGACTCCACACAACGCGGTGAACCCAGACCAGATCACGATCGCGATGGAAATGATGCTGACCCGACTCCAGCGCTCGGCGAGCCGGGCGATCGGCACTCCAAGCGTGGTGTAGAGCAGCGCGAACGCCATTCCACCGAGAAGGCCGAGCTGTGCGTCCGACAGCAGCAGGTCCTCCTTGATGGCCTGTCCGATCGTGTTGATGATCGTGCGGTCGATGAAGTTCAGCGTGTACGCGACCACGAGAAGACCAAGCACCGTGCGCTTGTACGCTTCTCCGAAGATCGGCGTGAGAGGCGCGCTGGCGCCCCTCTGTGGAATTGTCATCATTGGTCCCCACCATTTGCCAGCGTACGGCTGGATGCGGCGTTGCGCGGGATGACGCCCTGAGCGCTCGCCGTCAGTAGACCTTGGTCACCTTCGCAACGGCCAGCCGCAGCACCATCATGTCGAGCTGCGTGCGCCATTGTTCGATGTCTTTCTCCGCCTGCTCTGGCGAGCGATAACGCAAGGTGACGCTGCGCAACCACTTGTAGCCCTTGTCCTCTTCGGCGGTGCAGTTTCCTTTGAACAGGTAGCCGGCCGCGACATCGCTCCCTGCACCCTCGCCGCCGCCGATGCAGATGGACGCTTTCGAATTCGCTGCGATGAATTCCACCTTCCGTGTGTTGCGATCGCTGATCATCACGATGTCGGTGCCGTCGACGGCGTACCACAGTGGCACTGTGTGCGGGAATCCATTGCGATCGACAACGCTGAGGCGCGCGACGTGCGGGGCTTCCAGAAAGGTTCGTACTTCGGGTTTTAGCATGATCAACTCCCCTTCACCGACATCTCGAACCCTCCCTTGAATGGCAAGGTCATGGTCCGGAAATCGTTGGCAGGATCGTTGATGATCTCGAAATAGGTCGCGTAGCCGTCGCGCGCCTGTGTCGTGTTATCGGCGCAGACGACCGAACCCGGCCGCAGGCGCGGCAACAGTATCTCGATCAACGGCCGAACCACATCGCCCCAGATGTCGAACAGCACGAAGTCGATCGGGCCTTGAACGGCGTTGAAGGCTTCCAGAATGTCGCCCTCGTACAGGTTGATGAAATTCGAGAGACCTGCCGCGGCGAAGTTCGCGCGTGCCGCTTTGACCTTTGCGGGCTCATATTCGGCAGCGAACACCGTGCCCCCGCCGTTGTCGCGCACCGCGGCCGCGAGATACAGCGTCGATACGCCGAAAGACGTGCCGGCCTCGACGAGGCGGCGTGCACCCATCGCGCGACACAACGCATAACAGAACTCGGATTTGTCCCGATCCAGCGCCACCAGTTTGTCCGCGAAATGCGCGTGATCGCGCGCCTCCATTCCCTGCCACGGCCCCGTGCGTGTCCGAAAGTAGTTCGCAGTCTCGGCCTCCTGTGCCTCGCTCTTCGCATGAAGCCCGGCGAGCAGCGCATCCAGATTCGGATCGTTCAGAACGCTCGGCAAGGGACACCTCCGGTTGGGTCTGTGATGAATGAGCGGGAGCCGGGACGTTAAGGGGTGATGCGGTTGGGGAGCAAGCGCGTCCGTCACTGACGCTCCCCTCGAGAGCACATCAACCACTGCGCGTTTCTGTGACGGACGTTCCGCATCGGGGCAGCGGCCACGCAGCGACACGATCGAGGGGCCATCCGATGCTCAGCGCCGCCATTTGTGGTTGTGAGATGCGCTGATGAAAAGCGTCAACATGATGAAGTACCTCTTCCTCGTCCTCGGCGCGGTATTCCTGGC
>CAZLDA010000716.1:0-2246 GCA_964557875.1 uncultured Pseudomonadales bacterium
GCCCGGTTCTATGTAGCGCGGATGTTGCCGCGCGCAGAAATGCACAAGCGCGCGATCGAAGGCGGGGCCGCGGTACTGATGCAGATCGACTCCGCCGCGTTCGACCACACCTGACTGATCTAGAGAGACATCCGACATGCCGGAATACGCAGCACCCACACGCGATATGGAGTTCGTGTTATTCGACCTTCTCGATGCGGAATCCACATGGCGTCGCATTCCGCAACTGACGGATGTGACGCGCGAGCTCGTGGGAGCCGTGCTCGAAGAGGGCGGTAAGATCGCGTCCGAACAACTCGCACCGCTTAACCCGGTTGGTGACCGCGCCGGAAGTACCTGGAGCGCCAACGGCGTAACGACGCCGCCAGGATTCAAGCAGGGATTCGGCGCGCTCGCGGGCGGTGGTTGGCTCGGTGTGGCCGGCGACCCGGTCTATGGCGGGCAGGGTCTACCGAAAATGCTGACGGTCACGCTCGAAGAGATGTTCTACGGCGCGAACACCGGTCTGTATCTGTGTGGCACGCTGACAGTCGGGGCAGCGACGTGTATCGCCACTCACGGCAGTGAGGCGCAGAAGGCGTTGTATCTGCCGAAGCTTTATTCCGGAGAGTGGGCTGGTGCGATGGCACTGACCGAAGCGCATGCGGGTACTGACCTCGGCATCATGCGCACTCGCGCGGAACCGGCTGGCGACGGCAGCTATCGCATCAGCGGCACGAAGATCTTCATCACGTACGGCGACCACGATCTCACTGCCAACAGCGTGCACCTGGTACTCGCCAAGCTGCCGGATGCGCCGGAGGGAACGCGCGGCATTTCGTTGTTCATCGTGCCGAAGTTCGTGGTGAACGAAGACGGTTCGCTCGGCGCGCGCAATTCGTTCACGAGTGGATCCATCGAACACAAAATGGGAGTGAAGGGCAGCCCGACCTGTGTGATGAACTACGATCGTGCGGTGGGACATCTGATCGGCGAGCAGAATCAGGGCCTCGCAGCGATGTTCACGATGATGAACTACGAGCGCCTCTCGGTTGGCATACAAGGCCTGGGTACTGCAGAAGCCGCGTATCAGGCGGCCAGCGGTTATGCATTGGAGCGACTGCAAGGACGCTCGCCGCTCGGTGCTCAGTTGCGCGATGCGGCGGCGGATCCGATTGTGGCGCATCCCGATGTGCGGCGTATGTTGTTGACGGTGCGCGCGTACAACGAAGCGGGTCGCGCCTTTGCGGCGTTGGTGGGGCGTGAGCTCGATCTGGCGAAGTACTCGCCCGACGAAGTCGAGCGCGCACGAGCAGAGCGTCTCGTTGGCTTGCTAACTCCCATTGCGAAGGCTCATCTGACTGATCGCGGCTTCGAAGCCTGCGTCATTGCGCAGCAGGTGTTCGGCGGTCACGGTTACATCGCGGAATGGGGCGTCGAGCAGTTCGTACGCGATGCGCGCATCGCGCAGATTTACGAGGGCACGAATGGTGTGCAGGCACTCGATCTGCTCGGGCGCAAGGTCATCCGCGATGGTGGTGCAACCGCTTTCGAATTCATCGCGTCAATGCGCGCAGACGTGAACGGTGTTGCCGGTGAATATCGCGACGCGCTGGAGCTGGCGATAGATCGACTTGCCGATGTCACGAAGCGCCTGCTCGAACGCGCATCAAGCGATCCGGCACTCGCGGGTGCGGCGTCCGTCGACTATCTCGATCTGTTCGCGCTGACGACGTATGCGTGGTTGTGGGCGCGAATGGCAACCATTGCTCCGTCAGACGAGTTCGGCGCCGCGAAGCGGCACACGGCCAGATTTTTTTACGCGCGCTTGCTGCCGCGCTCACTGGCACTCATCGCGGCTATCGACAGTCAGTCCTCTGCGATCATGGACATGCCCGCCGAATCATTCTGATTCGACCGGCACCTCTGCAGCTTCGGCATCGGCCGTAGCGGCGGTATCTACCGCAGGGCAAGGGTGGCGCGGATTGGAATCGTTGCACGCCTTGATCGCGCGCAGGTACAACGACCATTCCGCCATCACTTCCGGCGGCATTGGCATCGTGTCTTCCTCCATCGGCTCGACGCGCTTCGCCCGCGTAATGACGAAGAAGTGGTTGTCGGCGCGGATCGTCTTCACCAACGTCAGCTGACCTTTCTTGGTCAGGGGATTCTCGGAACAGATGAACAGCCGCACCGAAGTTGGATAGTCGTTCTCCACGCCTGAGAACGTTTCGTGATCCGAGAACTTCGTGCAGGTCTTTCGTTGA
>CAZLDA010000717.1:0-2246 GCA_964557875.1 uncultured Pseudomonadales bacterium
TTCCGCGACCGGGCTTTGGCCAGAAACGCCTTGTGGTCGTGCGGCACGGGCTTGTATTTGAGGTTAGCCATTCTTGATGTCCCTCAGGCGACTTCGTGCGAGCGCCAACTCGCGCTCAGGTGTCTGTTGCGTCTTTCAATCTGGTAGGCCATAGGCGCTCAACGATGTTAGCAGGCCCGCTAACATGGTTCTCGCGCTGCGCGGTGAACATACGAAAAACGACCCTGAAATCGTGAGCGGAAACGCTCATTCGGTCCACGTCAGCACGTCGCCGCCTTTCCCCATCAGAGCAGTACCTGGGAACACGCGCAGCCGCCACGGTTCGAGCTTCAGCGCAGCGAAGCTCGGGGACGTCGGCGAGTCCCATCCCGGAATCATCGCGGGGTCGTAGCCGACCGGCGCCGGACCTTCCTTGAACATCTTCCAGACTCTCTTCCGGGTGTCGTCGTCGAACGCCCACTCGGCGCGACATTCGGCCACACACGTGTCGTGCGACGGCGTCCAGTAGTTGCACGACACGTATGCGCTCGCATTCAGGTGCGCGCGTTTTGTCGGTGTAGGGCCGGTGGCGATCCAGCCGATCAGTTCCCGACCGTCCCATTGCCAGATCGGATGCAGGATGCGCGAGCGCGGCCGGCCGTCGCTGTCGACCGTTGCAACCGTGCACCAGACGATCTGATGCGCCATCTTCACGAAAGCCGGCGCGACTTGTTTCAGCGTGCTCACCTCGATTCTCCTGCGTTGCCACAAATGGCCTGCAAGGTTACCGATGGAAGGGTCGACGGCGCCACCGATGCGATGCGCAATCACAACGATCCCGATCGTTCCGTCGTTCGGCTACAGTGAGCGACCCTGAAGGAGCCCCAGGTTTGAACCGGACGACATGCGTTCTGATTGCAATGCTTCTCGCCGGCTGCGGCGAACAGCACGAAGGGGATACGACGACACCGGCCCAGATGAAGCGATATACCCCCGAACAGTTCTACGCGACCACGACCTTTGCCGGCGCATCGTTCTCCGCGGACGAATCGCGCATTTTGATTTCGAGCGACGCGAGCGGCGTGTTCAACGTGTACGCGCAACCGGTGGCGGGCGGCGCACCGACGATGCTGACCCGGTCGACCACCGATTCGACGTTTGCCGTCTCGTATTTCCCTGACGACGACCGCTTCCTCTACACGGCGGATCAGGGCGGCAACGAGCTGAACCATCTGTTCGTGCGAATGCCGACAGGCGAATCGCGGGACCTCACGCCCGGTGAACGTGTGAAAGCGAGCTTCTTCGGCTGGAGCGGCGACAAACAGAGTTTCTATGTCACTACCAACGAACGAGATGCGAAGACGTTCGACGTCTATCGCTACGCGGTGGCCGACTTCGAGCGCGAGCGCGTGTTCGAGAATGACGGCCGGTTCTTTCCGATGGCCGTCAGCAAAGACGGCCGCTGGCTCGCGTTGAGTGAACTCGTCAGCAACCGGCGCGCCGACCTCTGGCTGCGCGACAACATCAGCGGGACGCTCTCGCGCGCCACACCCCAAATCGACGCCTCGCACACGTTCTTCACGTTTACACCCGACTCGAAGCAGATGATCTACGGTACGAACGAGTCCGGTGAATACGTGCAGGCGTGGTCGTTCGATCTCGCGAACCGCGCACGCGCGCCGATGATCGTGGCCGATTGGGACGTGATGAACGTGAGCTACTCCGAGAACGGCCACTATCGGATGAGCGCGCTGAACGCGGACGCCGCCACGCTCGTCACGCTCACGGACCAACAGAGTGGCAAAGCTGTGACGATTCCAGGGGTGCCGAACGGCGACGTCCGCCGCGGCGCGTTCTCGCGCAGCGAGCAGTTGCTTGCGTTCTATGTCGACTCCGATACATCGCCTGCGAATCTGTACGTGACTGAACTCGGGTCCGATTCTTCGCGCGCGCTCACGTCGAGTCTCGCCCCGGAAATCGACGAAGCCGATCTGGTGACGGGCACTGTGGTGCGCTATCCGAGTTTCGACGGCCTGCAGATCCCGGCGATCCTGTATCGCCCGAAACAGGCATCGCCAAACAGCCGCGTGCCGGCGGTGGTGCTCGTACACGGCGGGCCGGGCGGTCAGACGCGTCGCGAGTGGAGCGCCAACGTGCAGGCGCTGGTGAACCACGGCTATGCGGTGCTGGGCGTGAACAACCGCGGCTCCTCGGGGTACGGCAAAACGTTCTTCCATGCCGACGACCGCCGACACGGCGACGTCGAT
>CAZLDA010000718.1:0-2241 GCA_964557875.1 uncultured Pseudomonadales bacterium
GCGTCGATCCAGAACTCCCAGTCTTCACCGCCCATCACCGCGACGGTGGCCGCGATCTCGTCCTGCGTCGCCGGTTCGAGATCGACTTCCGTCACCACACCGCGATCGACGTTCAGCGTTTTCACGTGATAAGTCTCGCCGATGGGCTTGATGGCCGAGCGATAGAGCACGCCCGTACGCGGATGCTGGCGCACGGGCGATGCAAGGCTGTACACCAACAGATCGATCTGCCCCAGGTCGTTTTTGACACGCTCGATCACCCGCGCCTTCATCTGATCGGAGAACGCATCGCCATCGAGCGTTTCCGCATAGAGCCCGGCCGCACGAGCGCGCGCCTCGAACGCACGGTTGTTGTACCAACCCGCCGTCGCGGTGCGATCGCCCTCAGGCGCTTTCTCGAACGAAACGCCGAGTGTTGCCGCGCCCGCACCGAACGCATTGACGATGCGCGACGCGAGTCCGTAGCCGCCCGACGCGCCGATCACAAGCGCCCGTTTCGGGCCGTTGGCGAACGTGCCGCGCGCTTTCACCGCAGCGATCTGTTCATCCACATGTGCGGCGCAGCCCTTCGGATGCGCGGTCGTGCAGATGAAACCTCGAATGCGGGGTTTGATGATCATCGACATCTTCTTCAGTAGTTAACCGATCATACCTTCGCGCTGCGCATGACGCATCGCAGCGGGTATGTCGAACGCCCACGGACCGTTGCGCTCGATCAAGATCTGCGCACTCAATCCGTCGCCGAGCTTGTGGTCGCGGTCGCCATCGAGCGCAAGCACACCGGGTCCCTGGAACATCACCGGCATGCCGAGCGGAATGCGCGTGTGACTCGCAACGGATACTTCACGGAACAGGCCCGGTGACAGCGGCGCCTGAAACGTGCGACCGGGTCCCATCTCGAGCAGCAGGCCGCAGTCGTCCGCAGCGTATACCGGATCGACGTAGCCGCCGATCGGCGACATGCCGACCGAATCGGGCTCTGCGCGCGTCAGCAGAATGCGCGCGAGTCGTTTCGCATCGAACGGCAGGAAGTTGCCGACGAAATCGTCGCGCAGCAGCGCCGCATCGATCAGACCGACATCGGTGGTTCCGTTGGAGAAGCGCAGGCGCAGCACTTTTGCGCGACGCGCCAGCTGAGCGCGCGACAAACGACCAGCCGCAACCAGGCCCGCCACCATCCCGCCGATCGTCGGCTCCAAGAGCTGCGGAAATACGTTGTTCGTTCCGGTCGAAAGTGCCACGAGGTTGACGTCGGGCGCGGCGCGCGTGATAGCGCGATTCGTGCCGTCGCCGCCGAGACTCACTACCGTGTCGCAACCGGCCTCGAGGTAAGCCGCCATTGCAGCCTCGGTGTCCGCCGCGGAATTCGTCAGCGGATGTTCCACCACGTGCACGCGTGCCTTGAGGTTCATGTACTCGAGCGCGAGCGTGGCGATTCGAAACGGTTCGCGGGCGATGTAGATGTCGGTAACGCCGACGGCTTCTGCACCGGCTGCTATACGCGCAACGATGTCGCGCTTTGCCTCGTGCGTCATGTTGGTGGCGCGCGCCGCGAGACGCCGCACGTCGCGTCCCGACATCGGGTTGACGCAGATCGCGAGTCGGACCGGCTTCATCGAATCCGACAGGACAGATCGTGTTGCAACTGCGCGTCACCTAACAGGTCGTTGAAGAACTCCGCTCGCGCGGAGGGAAGCGCTAAGCTATTGCCTCAATTGAGGCGAGGCAAGCGCAATGGCAAAGCCTTCGGCAGAGAACAGGGCTTGCGATCATCTGGCACACGCAGTACCGGGCGAATTTCCGTTCGCGGTCGAAATGGTGTTGGACGGCCAGTCGGGCTTCACCGACGCGATCGTTCGGTGTCGTACATGCGCGCGAGCCTATCTGATCGAAATGCTGGAGTGGTCCGGCAAACGCTTCGAGCAAAGAACGTTCCGGGTATCGCTGCTCGACGACGCCGTGGTGGCGCGTTACGCACACAATCGCGAACGATCGAGTTGCGACCTGAAGCGTGCCGCCGCCGAGTGGTATGCCGTGCAGACGCAGGCCCGCTTGACGAATGTCCGGATCGAACTCGACGTGGAAGATGCAACGCTGCTCGGCGCCACGCTGCTGCCGAACGACACCGACATCCCGATGGCGCACTGGCGCGAGCGCATCGGCGCGCGCTAGCGGGCGCGGCCCGCTCCCTTCAAACGACCCTCAGCGAGTCCGATCGAGCACTCGGATCGAATACGCAAA
>CAZLDA010000719.1:0-2240 GCA_964557875.1 uncultured Pseudomonadales bacterium
GAAGGGCAAAAGGCGATGCTGAAGGCTCAACCAACATACAAAATGAATGTCTATGAGTCGCGGCGCAGCTGTACGGTGCCGCAATACGTGCAGGCCGCGACGAAGAACAACGCGACGGCTGCTGAGTTGACGCCCGACGGTGAGGGCGTGCTGGGCGGTATCGTCGGAACACCGTTCCCGATCACGACCAACGCGAAGGAAGTGATCTGGAATCATCGCCTGCGCTTCCTGCCGCACAAGCTCTATCGCTACTTCGCGACAGCGCCGGTGCAAGCGAACGGCTCGTACAACCTCATCAAGTATCAGGATGAGGCGATGATCAACTGGACGGATCCGTCGAAGAAGAAGGCGGAGGATCTGAACAACCTTCAGCTGATGTACCTGCAAAATACCGTCGCGCCGGCGCGGCTCGCCGGTAACGTGATCCTTGTGCACGAGTCTTTGAATGCCACCGTCGTTCCGCGCAAGGCGTGGTCGTACAATCCGGGTTCGCGTCGCGTGCGCGTTGCACCGGACATTTCCTATGATAACCCCGGCTTCAACACGGACTCTATGTCGACAGCGGATTCGTTCACGGGCTTCAACGGCGCTCTTGATCGTTACGATTGGTCGTACAAAGGCAAGAGCGTGAAGTACGTGGCGTACAACGCCTATGATCTGGTCAACGCAAAATACGATCAGCTCATCAAGCCGAAGCACTTGAACCAAGACCTGGTGCGCTACGAGGCCCACCGTGTCCACACGGTCGAGGCGAAGCTGAAGTCAGGGCAACGCCACCTGTACGCGCGGCGTGTGCTCCACATCGACGAAGACCACTGGGGCATCGTGGCGGGCGAACTTTATGACGGCCGCGGCGGATTGTGGCGTGTTCAGGAAATCCACAACATCAACTTCTACCACGTGCCGCTCTGCTTCTCGGTCGCTGAGATCGTCTACGACGTGCTCGGCGGCGGGCGGTATCTCGCCGGTGCGCTCATCAATGAAGAGAAACCGTATAATTTCGATGCGGACGATTTGAACGTGAACCGCTATACGCCGGAGGCGCTGCGCACGATTGGCGTCCGCTGAGCTGCGATTGAGAGTCTAATCGAGTTGGGAGGGAGCCTCGTGCACGAGGCTCCCTTTTCGTTTCAGCGCCCAGTGTTGAGCGTGATGCCGTTCGATTGAGCGCGCACCGATAGGGCTCTCAGGTTCGTGTAACCATTGAGCGGCAGGCTTGCGCCGACCGGCGCCGGCGTGAACGAATTCGCCACAGCGCAAGTGACGAGCTCTGCGGTTGCGCTCGTGCCATCGTTCGACGTCGACGTGATGACGAGTGATGCGTCGTAGCCCGTCGCACCGTCGGCCATGCCGGTGACGTGCGCCACTTGGCTTTCGGGGCCCGTGATGATCGTGCCCGAGTCGACACGGTTGACGAGCCTCGTTTCACAGAGACCGGCAACTTCCGCCGATTGCGAACCCTGGACCCACGGGACCGTCCGCAAAGCGGGGTTGAAGAACGGTCCAACAAGCTGGCGCTGCGGTGCGGCGATCGCCGCAGAGGCAAGGACGCCGGCCAACACTGCGATCGCAATCGTACGCGACATGAATCTGATCCCAAGGAGAGTCTTCGAGCGCGCGCTATCTTAAGCCGTTTGCGCGCGCATGCTCCAATCCTGAAGGGAAAGTGCGTTAACGCGCGCGCACGCGGTTAACGGCGGCTATTTCGCGAGTTCGGCGAACAGCGGCTCGAGCCGTTTCTTCGCCAGAGGCGGCACGTAAGCGGCCTTGACTGCGGCGAGGTTGCTCTTGTCGTTGCCGACGACGACGAGCCCGACCATCCCTAAGCCCAGATGCGGCGTGCATTTGTAGAGGTAGATGCCGGGCTTATCGAATTTGTACTTGACCTCCTTGGCGAAGCCCGAGGTGAAGAGCGCGACACCCGCCGGCACGCCGCCAGAGACGAAGGCAACATTGTGGCCGGGATTCGTTGCCACCCACTTCACCGTGTCGCCCTTCGCCACTTTGACGAGCGCAGGCTTGTACACATTCGCTGTGTTCGTCGCTTTGTCGCGATTCAACATTTCGACGACGACTTCGGCCGCCGATACCGCTTGCGCGAGTCCGAGCGACAGAAGGAACGCACTCAATCTCCAGAGCGAACGCATGGGTACCTCGGTGTTTTCCCGGATGACCTAGGTTCGAGCGTGTCCGACCTCACGGGCCGTCCGTGTCACACCGGCGCGGCGCGAGCGCGCACC
>CAZLDA010000720.1:0-2219 GCA_964557875.1 uncultured Pseudomonadales bacterium
TTGTAACTCATCACCTGACCGAACACGACCGGGCTCGCGAAGCTCTGTAGATACGCGCGCTGCTCACCCTGCCAGTTCCCCGACCGGTCGACACGCGTCGACTGATAGCGTCGCGCCTCGAACTTCCTTCCGTTCGGCAGCAGCCACTTGCCTTCTTCTGCCGCGAGGCAGTAGAGCTTTTCGCCCGCAAGTGTGCGGCCTTCCGGGCTTTGCAATCTGAGCTCGATCCGATCGGCGGCTACCTGACGCATCCTTATCACCTGTGGCGTCGTGTTCACCGATTGATGGATCGTGCACACAGCGACGAGGCTCGTGTAACGAGACGCCAGCGGCACCGGCGTCCAGGTTGCGCTCGAGACACCGGCAACGGTCAGCACCTCCAGATGCGGTATCGAACGCAACGCAGTCGACTCGGATGCATCGATCTGCAGCAGATAGGCGACGAGGTCGGAACGTTCCGCAGCCGACAGCGAAACGTCGGCGTGCGCATCGATGGCATCGCCGAGCGTCGCGGCCGAACCGTCATGCAGATAGGGTGCGGTCGCCCACACTCCACGCAGCGTCGGTACGTCGAATCCATCCAGCGCACCGTTCATCCGCGCGCCGCTCGCCGCCTTGATCGTACCGACGTCGTGTCGAACGTCGAGCGCGCTGTCGGTGAAACGTGTGCCGGCATGACACGAGCCGCAGTCCTTCGCGATGAAGACGTTCTTGCCCGCGTCACCCGCTGCCGTGAGCGCACCGTTCGCCGCACGATACGGGCTCGTGGCCACCGTCGCGAGCGAGCCTAGATAGGCGGCGAGTGCATCGAGATCCGGCGACAACCCTGCCTTGGGATCGCCGAGCGGCTGACTTCGCGTGCCCGTATGAAAACTCGCATCGCTCATCAAACCGAGGCCGAGCACGAAGCTGCGGATCTGACCCTCGAAGTCCTGAATTTCGTCGAAGTTGCCCGTCCAGTGCACCGGTCCGTTCGCGATGCCGCCTTGTCCATCGAGCGTGATCGTATTGCGTACGCCCTCGCCGAAGCCCGTGAAGTCCCACGTGCGTCCGTCCTGGCCACCATCGTTGTGGCATGACGCGCACGCCATGTACGACTCCTTAGCGAGCCGTCCGTCGAGCGCATCGTAGAAGTGCTGCTTGCCGAGTAGCACTTGCGCGCTGAGCGTCTCGCTCGCCACGGTCGAAACCGTTGCGACTTGGGTCCCCAGGTTCGCACCCGTATCGATGAGCGGCGATAAATCGTGCACGGTCACGCTTCGGTCCATGAAGTTCTGCACGAACAGGCGTTTGCCGTCAGGGTGCATCACGAGACCTTCGGGTGCGCGTCCGGTAAAGAAGCGGAAGAGCTCCTCGTGCCTATACGCATCCACGGCCGCGACCATGCGATTACCTTCGAGCGCGACAAAGAGATAACTGCCCGTGCGATCGAAAGCGGCCGCCGACGCAATGCTCGCGTTGTCGTGATCGATCCGATCCGCGAGGTCCGCACTCGCCGACCCGAGATCGATGTGCGACGAGATCGCGCGTACGGTGTGGTCGTGGTCGAGCGGCGCACCGTTGCGCAAAGAGCCGCGCAACACGTTGTCCTGCTTCGACGGCACCCACGCCGATAGTCCATCCGGTGACAGCGTGGGGGCACGCAGGTAGTTCGGCAGACCCGGCGCCGAATGCTCCGAGATTGTCGCGTTGCTGTGCGGCAACACGATCGTCGTTGCGATCGTAAGATTGGTCGCATCGACTACGACCACCTCGCCGCCCGCCGGTTGACCGTTCCGCAGCGTCGACGGTGTGGCGGTATGCTCGCCGGGAAGCGGCGGCGTCACGAACCTAGACACGTAGATCGCCCTCCCGTCACCGGACACCGACAGATGTCGCACATTCGCACCGACGGTCACCTGTCCCGTGATCGCCCCTGTCGATGCGTTCAGTCGCACGACTTGTCCCGTGCCTTCGAGCACCGCGAGCACATCGCCGTTCGCCGGATTCGCCACAAGTCCGTGCGGGGCGGAGCCGCGGGGCAGCGCGATCTGGCCGAACACCGCGCGCGTCACCGGATCGATGCGGGTGATCGTGTTCGTACGCTTGTTCGCAACCCAGATGCGACCATCCCCGCCGAGCGCCAAGCTCGACGGCTTCGAACCCACCGCGATCTCGGCGACCTTAGCGTAGGTGTTCGCGTTGATGACTGTTACGGTGTTCGCATCCGGATTGACGTT
>CAZLDA010000721.1:0-349 GCA_964557875.1 uncultured Pseudomonadales bacterium
CTATCCCTACGCTGAAGTGTATGCGCGCTCCGTGGATGGTCTGCGCATCGAAATCCTGAGAGAACACGCGGTTCTCGATATGGGTATCGTCAACACGCGCGCCAGGATAGAAACGCGATGTCCTTGAGCGCAAGACAAACTGCACGCATCCAGGCGCGGCAGCAGTTGGAGATCGAGCGACTTGTTCAGGACCGAGGATACGCCCGCATCGTCTCATTGCAAGTTCGCTACTCGAGGATCGGCGCTTGGTTGCCGGCCGATCGGGGTGAATCCGTGCTCGAACTTGGCTGCGGTCCGGGCCGCTTCGTCGCAATACTCGGGCAACTCGGCTATCGGGTCACAGGCGCAG
>CAZLDA010000721.1:359-2219 GCA_964557875.1 uncultured Pseudomonadales bacterium
TGATCGGCGCGATGCCTCAAGTGGAGCTCATGGGCGGCGTCTTTGCCGAATCGTTACCTTACCCAAGTGCGGCATTCGATCATGTGGCTTGCATGGGAGCGCTGCTGTATTTTCGAGATACGCACCGCGCACTCGGCGAGATGCGCAGAGTGATGAAACCGGGAGGGCGTCTTGTTCTACGAACGGTGAATCGCGGTAACCTATACACGCGTTGGACCGGCCGAAAACTCGATCCGGCATCGCAGCGGCTGTTCTCGATGGATGAGCTCGTAGAGGAAATTGCTGCTGCGGGATTTCGAATCAATCAAAGCTTCGCGCACGGCTTCTGGCCGCCGGTGTTGACGAACTACTGGTGGTATCTGCAAAACACGCGTATCCCGATTCCGGTGCAGGATTGGATGTCCTCGCTGACGCCGCCTGCTCATCGAATCAATCTCACAGTATTTGCGACCCGTGACTAGACAGTCGATGTGGTGCGCTAGTAATGATCTTCGATGCGCGCACGAAGAGCCCAAGACGGTGCCACGCAGTCGTTGAGCTTTCGCCGCGAGCGAACTACGCTTCACGAAGATCAAGAACTTGCCGTCCAACGAGCGCCGATAGAACCCTTCGCGAAATTGATCATGTGTGCCCAACGGTTGCAGCAACAGCGTCCATGACTGAAGAACTGGTCATCCTCGGTGCGGGAGGAGATGGCTTGGTCATCGCTGAGTGCATCCGGCATGCTGCGGATGCGGGAGTGAAAATCAAGGTCCGCGGTTTTCTGGACGACGGCACACCGGATGGCGAGTTTGGCGGACACCCGATTCTCGGGCGACTGGATCAATGGCGCTCCCTCCCGAGTGAATGCTTCTTCATCCCGGCGATCCAGAAGGTCCGGGACATGCCAAGACGGTCCGGGCGCATCGACGGATTGGGGATCCCGAGGCACAGGTGGAAGACGGTAATACATCCAAACGCGGTTGTAGCGTCCTCGACCGTTCTTGGCGTCGGCGTCTATATCGCTGCATGCGCTACCATTCAACCGGGCTGTCGCATAGGCGATTTCGCTTCCCTGCGAGCGGGCGCCGCGCTCGGACATGATGTCACCGTGGAACGTCACGCCTATGTCGGACCCAATGCGACTATGTGCGGCCGCACCTTCTTGTCCGAAGGTTCACATCTGGGACCGAACGCGGTCGTGCTCGACGGAAAGTCGGTAGGACGCTATGCGGTGGTGGGCATTGGTGCGGCCGTCACGAAAGACGTGAGCGATTACGTGGTGGTCATGGGAAACCCGGCCCGGCGCGTCGGGTTCGTACGACGGACTGACGCACCCCGATCTGCCACATAGACAGGCAATGGAGAACAGCCACGTGACAGACGTACGCCAGTTTGTTGTGCAAACGATTCAAGAGATCTGCAAACCGGAACGTCCGGATCTGACAGATCACGACAAGTCTCTGCTCGCCGGCGATCTCGACTCACTCGACTTCGCGAGCGTGCTGCTCGCGATGGAAGACGAGTATGGGATCGCCTTTGGAGAAATCGATCTCGAAATCGTGTCGTCGATCAACAAGTTGGTCGCATTCATCGAACGAAGTCGGGGGGCGTAGCGCCATTGAATTTGGTGACGAAACAGAAGCGGGAACCGCACCTGCAGGTCGTGGATGAGCATACGCCGGCACGTTCCCTCACGATCGATGACCTCGCCGTAGGCGACGTTGTCGAGCAGCAATACGCGTTCGACGCGCGTTGTCGAGAAGCATTTCGTGTGGTCGCGAACGACCGGGCGCCAGTTCATGACGATGAGCGCTTCGCACGTGGCATCGGGCTACGCGGGCCAATCATCCAGGGGCTCTGCGTGACTGCCCGATTTTC
>CAZLDA010000722.1:0-702 GCA_964557875.1 uncultured Pseudomonadales bacterium
GAGGATTGAGGTACGACCATCGAATCGCCTCGCGGGCTGAGCCGCCACCGCGCGGACTTCATCGGGCCGTTGTCGAATTTCCAGCGAACTTCCTCGGAACTCAGCAACTGACCATTCTCGAGCGTGAATCGAAGGTCGATGTCGCCGGTTGCGCTCCAGCACCGAACCATCGCGGTGACGACGTCGCTGCCGTCGGGCTCGGACGATTGCGACGCCGCGCCGACGACACCCGCTTTGTGCATCGGATCGGCGTACTGCTCGAATCGCCAGTCGAGCGGTGGTATCTCGGACACGGCGGCACGTGAAACTCCCGAAATCAGTACGAACGCGCCGCACAGGAACCGCGCGGTAGTTCGGGACTTTCCCTTGGTCCAGCTCATCGTCCGCGGAACTGCGGAGCGCGCTTCTCCGCGAAGGCGCGCCGGCCTTCCTTGTAATCCTCGCTGTTGAAGCAGGCATCGACCAGCGGTGCCACGTCGCGCGCCGCTTCGAGGTTCGAATAACGCTCATACGCATTGATCGACGCCTTCGAGGCGCGAATCGTCAGCGGCGCGTTTGCCACAATGGTTGCGGCATACGCGCGCACGCGCGCCTCGAGCTGCTCGTCGGGAACCACGAAGTTGATCAGCCCGATGCGCAGCGCTTCGTCGGCTTCGAGAAACCGGGCGCTGAAGAGGATGTCGCGCGCGGACGAAGGACCCA
>CAZLDA010000722.1:712-2216 GCA_964557875.1 uncultured Pseudomonadales bacterium
ACGAGGCGCGCCAACGCCGCGGTGCCCGCGTACTCGTAACAGAGTCCGAGTTTCGCGGCCGGAATGCCGAACCTCGAACCCGGCGTCGCAAACCGCACGTCGGCATTCAAGGCAATCGCCAAGCCGCCGCCGATGCAGAAGCCCTGGATCATCGCGATGAACGGCTTTTCCAGATGCGAGAGCCAATGATGGCCGCGTCCGGAAATCTCGCCGTATTCCTTACGCTGCTGCGCATTCGCGCGGTGCTGATCGAACTCCGAGATGTCCGCGCCGGCCGCGAACGCCTTTCCGCCCGCGCCCTTCATCACCACCACTCGCACGCCGTCGTCCTTCTGGAACGCTTCGAGCGCATCGCCGATGCCTTGCCACATCTCGAGTGACACGGCGTTGCGCCGCTGCGGGTGGTTGAACGTCAACCAGCCGATGCCGTCTTCGACGTGGGCCAGAATCTTCTCGGTCTTCAGTTTGATCATGAAATGGCTCCTGACTGCATAAGGCGTTCTATGTCTGCCGCAGCAATACCGAACTCGCGCAGCACTTCGTGCGTGTGCTCACCGGGATCGGGCCCGGCATGGTGAAACCGTTCTGCGGCTGGAAACAAAGAGAGATTGATCGGCGAGCGCACCAGCTCGATATCGCCAAGATCTTTGTGCGGCGCCGGGCGGGTCATTCGCAGGTGCTTCACCTGAACGTCCTCGAATGCTTCACCGATGGTATAGATGGGCCCGCACGGAACACCGACGGGATTCAAGCGCTCTACCAGCTGTGCGGTCGTGAACCGGCGCGTGACTTCGCTAACGGATTCGTTCAGGCGCTGGCGATTCCGGAATCGCGAGCGCCCATCCACATACGCTGGATCGTGCAACAGTTCCGTTGCGTCGAGCGCTTCGCAAAAGCTCGTCCACATCTTGCCGGTGCTCGCCGCGAGATTGACGAGGCCATCCTTCGATTCATACGTGCCCATCGGCACCTGCACGGGATGGAAGTTGCCCTGTTTGCCCGGAATTTCCTTGCTCATCGCGTAACGCGCGCCCTGGAAATCGAGCTTGCTCAACATGCCCTCGAGCAACGATGTGTGTACCCATTGGCCCTCGCCGGTACGCTCGCGGTGCAACAGCGCTAGCAGAATGCCCTGACCCAGGAACATGCCGGCGGTCGTGTCGGAAATCGCAATGCCCACGCGCATCGGAGGTCCACCCGGCTCGCCGGTAATCGACATCAGCCCGCTCATGCCCTGCACGATCTGATCGACGCCGGGACGATCGCCATAAGGGCCGTCCTGGCCGAAGCCGGAAATGCTCGCAAGGATGATGCGCGGATTGATCGCGCGCAGTTGCGGGTAGTCGATGCCGAGCCGCGCCTTCACGTCGGCGCGAAAATTCTCCACCACCACGTCTGCGCGCGCGACCAGCTTCCGAAACAGCGCGGCGCCATCTTCGTGCTTGAGGTCGATGCACACGCCGCGCTTGTTGCGATGCAGATTCTGATCGTCCGGACCGTGGCG
>CAZLDA010000723.1:0-2214 GCA_964557875.1 uncultured Pseudomonadales bacterium
ACCGCCTTCGACCATGTAGCAGGCCAGCGTAAACGGGCTGCCGGAGAAGCCGATCAGCGGCACGCGCCCGGCCAGCGCGCGGCGAATCTCGCGCACGGCATCGATGACGTAGCGCAACTGCGCGTCCGGATCGGGGACCTGCAGGCCCTTGATCGACGCCTCATCGCGCAGAGGCCGCTCGAATTTCGGCCCTTCGCCGTCGGCGAAGTACAGACCCAGTCCCATCGCATCGGGCACGGTCAGAATGTCCGAGAACAGGATGGCCGCGTCGAGCGGATAGCGTTCGAGCGGCTGCAGCGTCACTTCGGTGGCGAGCGCCGGATTCTTGGCCAGAGCCAGAAAACTCCCGGCCCGGGCTCGTGTGGCGTTGTATTCGGGCAGATAGCGGCCGGCTTGGCGCATCAACCAGGTCGGGGTGTACTCTGTTGGCTCGCGCAGCAGCGCGCGGATGAGCGTGTCGTTCTGCAGCTTCACGGCGGCACCGTCGTGGTTGAACTCAGAGTGCCTGACCGCACCACGGTCAAGCAGGGCGAAAGGGCGTCAGTGCTTTGTGCGTTTCATCAGCTTGCGCGTGATGAAGGCCCATTCCTTCGGATCGACCGGCGTGATCGATAGGCGATTGCCGCGCGCGAGCAGACGCATGCCCGCCAGTTCCTGGTGCTCGCGCAGATCGGCCAGCGACACGAACGGCGTCTTCTCCACCAGCGTGACATCGACGTTGAGCCAGCGTGGATCGTCGCGACTGGATGCGGCGTCGAAGTAGGGGCTGCGCTTGTCGAACTGCGAAGCATCCGCATAGGCGAGGCTGCTCACGCGTGCGATGCCGGCGATTCCCGGCTCGGGGCAACTCGAGTGGTAAAAAAACACCAGGTCCTCGAGACGCATCTCGTCGCGCATGAAATTGCGCGCCTGGTAGTTGCGCACACCGAACCATGGCGTGGTCTGCTTGGGCGCCTTGACGAGATCGTCGATCGAGAACTCGTCGGGCTCGGACTTCATCAGCCAGTAGCGCATAGAGCCGCGGGCGATTGGATGGAGAATGGTCCGCGAGGATACATCTGCCCCGCGCGGCAGGGGCGCAGCGGGGCGCGAAGCCCTCAACGTGCTGAGACCGCACCGTGCGATAGCGCGATCGAGGATGGGGTGCCCCCCGCCTGTGCCGTTACGGCCGAACCTTGAACCGTGTGAGGTTCAAGTGGCCGCCCAAGGGTTGCATCAGGCTCGTCCGACGTAAGGGACGCTCACAACAGCAACCGGACAGGACGACCTAGGGCACGCATTGGTTCAAGAGATTTCTGACCGATCACGTGCACGGCAGGGGACTTTGCGCTCAACGATGGCAGGGCAACTTCGCCACCGGATGCAGTCGCCAGTCACGAGGTACAGACCCCTCGTGCGGACATTGCCTAGAACAAACGCTCTTGCGGGGCCAACACTTCGTCGAGCGTCGACTGCATCGAATCGATTCTACGCTTGAGCGTTGCTATGTCAAAGCCGCCAGTCACCTTGGTGCTGAGGAATTCATGGGTGACGTTCAATGCAGCCATCACCGCGATGCGTTCGACCGATCCGACCTTGCCTGCGGCCTTGATCTCGTTCATGCGCTGGTCGAGATAGGCAACCGCCTGCAGCAACGCCTCGCGTTCGTTGTCGGCGCAGTTCACGCGATAGCTGCGGCCCATGATGTTCACGTCGAGGGCGCGGTTCTTCTCGCTCATGGCGCTCCTTCGGGAATCTTGCCGAGCAGATTTTCGACGCGGTGCACGGCGTCGCTCACCTTCGCTTCGAGGCGACGGTTGGCGTTCTCGAGTTGGGCAATGCGCTGGCGCAGTTCGAGATTTTCCGCGCGCAACTGCTTGCACAGCCCGGCGGCTTGTCGAATGCGCTCTTCGAGCGCGATGAGTTCGCTATCCATCACATCGGAATACACCAGAAAATCCTTTGAGGGTCAAGGGCTAACAGGCGATATTCAATGTGCTTTGGTGAGTGATCGCACGGCCCCGCCGGTTGCGGGCGAGTCCGATTCCACCCAAGTACTGCATTGGTATTGCATTGGCCACTGCGACGGCTCTTGCCGCTAACCATGCGGCGAATCGAGCGCGCGCGCCGGGCATCGGTTCCGTTCACACACATGCCCTTGGTTTGACGGCAAGTGTGCACCGCAATCTGGCGGCAGGCGTGCATGCGAATCTGCCGGCAGGCTCGCACACGATT
>CAZLDA010000724.1:0-2212 GCA_964557875.1 uncultured Pseudomonadales bacterium
CGTTCGTGGAAACCGCATCGACGAAGTACGTGTTCGGTATCGGCAGGCCAGACGTCAACTCGTCCTCATATCCCAACAACCCCATTACGGCGCGCAGGGCGAGCAGCTGATCGTAGTCGTTGCCGCCGATACGCTCTCCGGCGTGTCCGAGTATGTCGGCGTTGCGTTCGACCGACGCGCGGCGTTTCGGTCCCACGCGAACGAACGAGCAATCCGTGGTGCCGCCGCCGATGTCGAGCACCAGCACGCACTCCTCGTGGTCGAGGCGCGCTTCGTACTCCATCGCCGCAGCCATCGGCTCGAACAGAAACTCGACGCGCCTGAAACCGGCTTCGAGCGCCGACTCCTCCAGCATCTCGAGCGCATTGCGGTTCTCTTCCTCGCCGCCCGCACCCTGAAAGTTGATCGGCCTTCCGATCACCACGTCGTCGATCGACGCGCCGCATGCCTCGTCCGCATGCCGTTTCACGTTTGCCATCATCGCGGTGACGACACCGACGAACCGCGCTCTGATTTCGTCGCTGAGCCCCCTGGCACCCAGGAAGCTCTTGGGACTCTTGATGAAGTAACCGGCCGACGGAGCTTCGAGATACGCCGCCAGTGCCGCGCGGCCGAAGCGCAATTCGTGAAACGATCGTGTCGTTACATCTAGACCGCGGATGTCAGCAATCGAGCGTTCGAGCTGCAGTTGCGGGCGTGGGGCGTACAAGGTCGAGGGGATCAGCGGGTCGCCGTCCTCGAGCGGAACCAGCCGCACCTTGCCGTTCTGCACGAGACCGATGGAACAGTTGGACGTACCGTAGTCGAAGCCGGCAAACATCGCTCACTCCGCAGTTTCACCAGAGCGTTTCGCGGGTGGGTCCCGCGGGGCGCGGGAGTTTACACGAAGGGAGAGAATCGAGGCGGCCGAGCGGCCGCCCCGGATAGGTCAACGACGCCAGTTCCGATGGTCGTCATCGTGACGGTCGTCGCGATGATCGTCGTGCCGGTTGTCGCGATCCGACCAACCGTTGCGACCATGGCCGTTCCAGTTACGGGGGTAGCCGTGATAGCCCGGCCGGTAGTAGGCGTACGGCGGCGCCCACCGATACGCCGGTGCCCACCGATACGCAGGATAGTAGCGCGGCGCTACATAACGCGGCGGGTACACGTACCGAGCTGCGGGCGGCGGAGCGTATCGATAGCCGTTATCCCACGTGCCGGGACCACGGTAGTCCGATGCACACGCTCCGACCGACGTCAGCGCCGCGGCGCCGATAATCGCGATTGCCAGGACTCTCTTGAACATTGCCATCTCCTTGATGTGATGTGGCGATGTTCACTTTAGACACGGCGTGCTGAACGCAATATGAACGCGCAGCATCAATCAGAAAGTGTGACTTCCGTCGGGTCTACCGAACGAAACGCTGACTAACGGGGCCGATAAGGGGCACTGGGCGCGCTAAGCGGCCTGGAGGTTCCCAGCGAGTTCCGCAAGTTTGTCGAGCATCGGAATAACCGTGTCGGCATCCGCCGGCGGCAATCCGAATACCAGCCGCTTGAATCCAAAACCGATCAACTCTTCGATGCGGCGTTGATTCGGCGGCACGCCGAACATCGAGAACTGCGGCATTCCACTGCGGCCCGCGGCGCGCCATGCTTCGTTCGTTTTGCGAACGCCTTCCTGGTAGTCGATTCCACCCGACGCCTGAGCACGCGCCCTGTCCTGAAAGATCGGCATCCAACCGTCGCAATACTCCGCGATACGCTGCCAGCTCCAACGCGACGACGCGCCAAGCAATACCGGCGGGCCGCCTTTCTGGGCAGGCTTCGGATACGACCAGATCGGATCGAAATCGACGAACTCACCGTGATACTCGGCGGATTCGTCGCTCCAGATGCGCCGCATCGCGAGCACTCGCTCGCGCGTCACCTTCCATCGCGTGTTGAACGCGACGCCGTGATTCGCCATCTCTTCGACATTCCACCCTGCGCCGATGCCGAGCACGACACGACCGCCCGACAGAAGATCGAGAGAAGCGACCTGCTTGGCCATCAGAATCGGATCGCGTTCGGTAACGAGACAGATTCCGGTTGCGAGCTTGATCGACTTGGTAACGGCTGCAGCGGCGGTAAGCGCCACGAACGGGTCATGCGTGTGCGCGTACTCGCGCGGCAACTCCGCGCCGCCCGGCCAGGGCGTTTTCCGGCTGGCCGGGATGTGCGTGTGTTC